>JBBQYD010000352.1:0-5932 GCA_038209025.1 Verrucomicrobiota bacterium
TGTTCGCGGGCCAACCGCAGCAATTCGCAAAATTTAAAGGCTAATCCCGCGCCCCCCTGGCCGGGGGGGGGACTGGCTCCAAGCGAACCGTTGGCGGGGGCCTAGCTGACTTTCGCCTGCCTGAGCGCTCAGCGACCCTGGGGCTTGGTGGCTGGCGCCACCCGGGAGCGCCGCCGCTTGCCCACGGGGGCAGGAGGCGCCTTTTTGGCTGACGCCCGACGTTTGCGTTTTCCTGTCGCCATATCGCTCTTCCAAACCAACCCGGCGTGCTCCTGCAAAAATGAAGCAGGCGGTGCAAGTCGGGCTTTCACTATTCAGGATACAGTTTCCCCACGAATGGCAAAGAAGAAATCCACTTTTTGTTCGGCCCCGGTGAACGGAATCGGCTGGAGCATAGGATGTTTACACCTTAACCTTCATAGCTTTGGCGGATTCGCTATGGCACAGCCTAAAGACGAGGGGGTTGATTCCCCCCATCCACCGGGTGAGCGGGCGCGGCTTGATCCCTATGGGGTGCTGCGCAATCGCGATCTCGCGCTGTTCCTGATTGGCAGGTTTGTGGCTTCTTTCGGCCAGCAAATGCTCACGGTGGCAGTGGGTTGGGAATTGTATGAGCGAACCGGTTCGGCGCTGCATCTGGGGTTCGTCGGGCTTGCCCAAATGCTGCCCATGATCCTCTTCACCCTGCCCGCCGGGCACATTGCCGACCACTACGATCGCAAGCGCATCATCCTGATCACGACGTTTTTCATCGCTTGCGCCAGCGGCGGTTTGACTTTGATATCCCGGCACCAGGCCCCGATTGGGTGGATCTATTTCTGCCTGTTCGTGGCCGGCACCGCCCGCACTTTTCTTTGGCCGTCCAGTTCGGCGTTCATGCCGGGGCTGGTGTCGCGCCAGGAATTTGCGCGCGCGGTAAACTGGAGCGGAGGCAGCTTCCATTTATCCTCGGTGGCGGGTCCGGCCGCCGGCGGAGCAATGATTGCGCTGACCCGGCATGCCGCGCCGGTTTATGCCTTGAACATGGTGGCCGCGTTCGCCTGCCTGGTGCTGGTCAGCATGATACGCCGCCGGCAATCCGTGCCCCCGCGCCAGCCGATGACGCCTTCGAACCTGCTGACGGGCTTCCGTTTTGTATTCGCGAATCGCATCATCTTTGGAACCATCACCCTGGATTTGTTTGCGGTCCTGCTGGGCGGCGCAACCGCCCTGCTGCCCATCTTCGCCAAAGACATTCTGCACGCCGGCCCAACCGGTTTAGGCCTGCTCCAGGCCGCGTTGCCGGCCGGCTCTCTCCTGTGCGCCTTCCTGCTGGCCCACCTGCCTCCCATGGAAAAAGCGGGGCGAAACCTGCTCTGGTCCGTCGCCCTTTTTGGGTTGGCCACCATCGGGTTCGGCTTCTCTCGATGGTTCTGGTTCTCTTTGCTGATGCTGTTCATCTGTGGCGCCGCGGATCACATCAGCGTGGTGGTGCGCCACACCCTCGTGCAACTGCTTACGCCCGACGAAAAGCGCGGGCGCGTTTCCGCGGTGAACAGTCTGTTCATCGGCACCTCCAATGAGTTGGGCGGTTTTGAATCCGGCTTTGTCGCAAGCCTGGCCGGCCCCGTTTTCTCCGTGGTCTTTGGCGGCGTGGGAACCATCCTGGTAGTGATTGCCATTGCCTGCGCCTGGCCGGAACTCAGGAAATTCGGACGCCTGGACACCTAACCCCTCACCCAGCGCGATGCGAACCGGCCTTCCGCAGCCCTGAATGGGGCGCGAATGACCCTCTCTTTTACGCCTCCGGTTTGCCGCTCGTGAGGCTCGGCAAACCGGATGGATAAAGGGTTGTTGTTTCATTGGTTCGTAAGCCCCTCACGGGATGGTTCTAAAAATTGCTTGCGGTTATCACGCGGGCGAGATAGGAAAGGAGGGTTCTTTGAAAGCGGCGACTCGGTCGCCATTTTGTAACACAAGCGCACATCAGGGAACCCTGTGAAAATCAGGGACGGTTGCGCCACTGTAACGGGCTACAAACTCCCAATGCCACTGGACTTTCCGGGAAGGCGGGAGCGAGGTTACGCCCGAAGTCAGGATATCGGTTCGCTTGTGCTCGTCGAGGTCCGACCCTTCGGTGGTTCCGAAGGATTCAGACCGACTTCTCCGTCAAGAGAAGGATGAGGCCAGCCCTGCCGCCGTGCGGACAGGATTCGTGAAATGCCTTCATTCTCCGTTTTGCCGGGGTGAAGGTTTTTTTGTGCCCGGGCTCCGCCCGCCAGCATGGAGTTCCCTCCCCCGGCCTGGTCTCCAGGAAGAAAACCGCCCTCACCAGGGCTAGCGAAAGACCAGGTCATGTTTGGAAAAATCCGTTATCTCATGCTCGCCCTCATTTCCGCGGCGCTCCCGTCCCGGGCCGCGGCTTTGCCGGATATCTATCTGGCGGAGAATTTCTCCACCGCGCCGGAGAATCGCGGCTGGCAAACGCACGGCTCAGCGAGCCTGTTCGCCTGGAATGCGACGAACCATAATTTGGAGGTCACGTGGGACTCCGCCCAACCCACGAGCTATTTCCACCTGCCCCTGGGCGCCACGATCACCAGCACGAATGACTTCATGTTCGGCTTTGATCTGCGGCTGCGGGACGTGGCGGTGGGCACCACGCCCGGCAATCCCTGGAGCTTCCAGTTGGCGGCCAGCCTGCTGAATTTCACCAACGCCACCAACCCCGCGTTTTCCCGCGCCGCGGGATATTTTCCCAACGTGGTGGAGTTCAACTTTTTCCCCTATGCCGGTGGGATTTACGGACCCGGAATCTATGCGACCGCGATCTCCAGCGCCGGTGATTTCAGCGGCGGCGGGTTCACTGAGTGGATCGATCTGGATACCAACGCGCTGTACCATGTGGAGCTGCGGTTCTTCGCCGCGAACCGGCGGTTGGTCACGCGCCTTACGAGGGACGGGCAGCCGGCCTGGCCGCTGAACGAAGCCTGGCTGCCGGAGAACTTCGGCGATTTCCAGGTGGATACCCTGGCGGTCAGCAGCTACAACGACGCCGTCCCCTGGGAAGGTGGCTCGGTCCTCGCCCATGGAACGGTCGATAACCTGTTTTTCATCAGCCCGCCGCCGGTGGCAACCCAGGCGGGGCGGGTTTCGGGAGGGGGTTGGGAAACCGTGGTGGCCAGCCGTCTGGACTGGAATTATCAACTCCAGCGTTCGACCGACTTCAAGGCCTGGGGGAACGTGGGCGCAGCGGTTCCCGGAACCGGCATCGGCCTATCTCTCAAGGATCTGGCCCCGCCGGCCGGAGGCGGGTTTTATCGGGTCCAGGCCCTGCGCCCTTGATGGAGGCAGCCATGAGCGCTTGCGCGCCAACGACAAACCAGCGCGACCCGTCAGGACACCGCCGCCGCGGAACTGACGGGGGCTTTACGCTGATCGAATTGCTCGTGGTGGTGGCCATCATTGGCATCCTGGCGGCGCTGCTGCTGCCCACGCTGGGGCGCAGCCGCGACGCCGCCCAGCGCGCCAAATGCACGGGGAATCTCCATCAGCTTGGCCTGGCCCAGCAGATGTATTGGGATGATCACCACGGGCAGTGTTTCGCCTGGGATATCGCGGCAACCAACGGCGGACGGCTGTACTGGTTCGGCTGGATCAAGCCAGGCGCCGAGGGCCAGCGCGAGTTTGACGCGACCCAAGGCTGCCTCTTCCCCTATTTGCGCGGACGCGGCGTCGAACTCTGCCCCTCGTTCCAGTACGGCTGGGCACAGGTGAAACTCAAAGCCGCCGGCGCTTCCTACGGCTACGGCTACAACCGCGCGCTCTCCCCGGCGACCCCCGGGGGCGCGCCGGTCAATATCAACCAGGTCCGCAGCCCCGCCGGCATCGCCTTATTCGCCGATGCCGCACAAATCAACACGTGGCAGGCACCGGCCTCCCGCAGCAATCCCATGCTGGAGGAGTGGTATTACATCGATTCCAGCACCAGCCAGCCCAACGGTCACTTCCGCCACAACCAACGAGGGAACGTGGCGTTCGTGGATGGTCATGTGGCATTGGAACAACCGGTTCCGGGCTCGCTGGACACCCGGCTGCCAGCGGCCAGGGTCGGCCTTTTCCGCAACGAAATCCTGCGCTGGTAGGCGAAGCCGCGTTTTTCATCGCCCCGGGGCGGGTCGATGAAAGCCAGCCGCCGTCCCGGCGGTTCACTTGGGAACCCGGTCCTGAGCTTCGAACGGATGCTGCAGGTCGAGGGTGGGCGGCAGCCAGACTCGCAGGGTGGAGTTCGTGCTCCAGGTCCGGCCCGCGGAAGCGTAATCACACATCCGCAGGGTGGACCGTTTGCGCCCCACCGTTACCGGAACCTCCAGGACCACTCGAAAATCGGGCGACCCGGTTTTCACGAGTCTGGCATCGATGGTCCCGCCGGTCTTGGGGAGCAATCGCGCGACACCGTCCGCAGGCGGGGTAAGGCGGCGATCCAAAGCGAACACCAGGGGACCGCGCAGGATGGCGGTGTAGCCTGAACCAGCCGGATCTGTTTCCACGCGCGCGGCGAAATCGAGCTTGAGCCGAATCCGGTCTCCCGCCTTCCAGGTGCGGCGGATGCGGGCATAAGTGCCCGGCTCCCCGGCGGGGATTTTGCGGCCATTAACCTCCAGCCGGGTGGCCCGGCTCCAGTCGGGGATGCGCAGGCTCACCTCAAATTCCTCCGGCACCGCGGGGCGCACCGTGATGGCAACGTCGCCTGAACGGGGATAATCACCCTGGATTTTCAGGTCGATGGACATGCCCGACGGAGAGAGCAGCCGGCAGGTGCCGGGTTCATAGAAGTTTATCACGGGACCCGCCTTGCCGCGCATTTGCGCGAACATGGGGAGGAGGAGGAGCCCGCGCGGTCCGTTGGCCACACAGCAGTTCTGATGCATGGCGCAGTGTTCCGGGGCCGGCTCGCGCTGACCCAACAACGGATTGTAATGGCACCACCAGGTGCCGTCGGCCTTTTGCGCGGCCAGCAGCGGGTTGTAAGCGCTACGTTCCATTTGGTCGGCATATTGCGGGTCGCCTGTGGCGCGCAGCAATTGGCCGGCGAACTTCAGCCAGGTCACCGTGACGCACGTTTCCATCCACTCCGGCACGGCCTGCGTCTGGCGGCTCCGCCCATTGCACCAGCGCTCCCAGCTTGAGCCTGATCCGAGAATCGTGATTTCCGTGTCACGAATGTTGCCGAAGACGTTCCGGGCGGCCTGCAAGTAGCTGGGCTCGCCCGTCACGCGGTAGAGTTCCACCAACCCCTCGAAACACGACATCATCTCGTAGGCTTTCGAAGCCCCGCCACTCATATACCCCGGCTGCTTTGGATCGGGTCCCGGGAACATCCTGAACACTGCCGTCCCGGCAAGCGCTTTGCGCAGCAGATCCGGGCCGCCCGGCTCCGTCCAGGAACGCACAATGGATTTGGCAAACTCCAGGTAACGGCGGTCGCCGGTGCGGCGATACAACAACACCATGGGCTCCAAAATGCTGCTGGCGGCCATGCCGGTCCACCAGCCGTTCGTCTGGATGCCATGCGTGGAAAAATGGGCCAGCACCCGGTCGGCATGGCGGCGTGCGGCCGCCAGCGTGTTGGGGTCGCCGGTCAGGTCGCCGTAAGCGAGCAACCCAAGCAGCGTGTACTTGCGCCCCCAGGTGTCCCAATTCGAAAACTCGGCCGCTGGCTTGTAAGTGGTGATCGCGCCATCGGGAGTCTGGGTCGCCACCAAACCGCTCGCCGCCTGGTCCAATATCCGGCGCAACTCCGGGTCCGCTTCATAACGGCAGCCCAGCGCGGCGGACGTGAACCATTTCCCCCAGAATTCGCTGCGCCAGAGCCTGTCCTCTTCACGAACGGCAAAGGGTTTGATCAGGTCGGGAACATTCTGACCCAGCAAGCGCCCGGCTTTGCAGACGG
>JBBQYD010000353.1:0-5911 GCA_038209025.1 Verrucomicrobiota bacterium
CCCCTGCGCGCACGATTTTGACATTATGTATTCGCGTGTTGTCCCAGTTCTCGGGGCGTTTCTCCAGCACAATTTCACCGAAAGAATATGGCCCGAAGAGATTGGTGGAGGTGGCGCGGACGCACTCGGAATATTTGGTCCAGCCAGCCAGGCCATGCTCAGCCGGCCAGCGTGAGGCGAACATGTGGTAGGTGTCGTCCACCTTGATGACCGATGGACACCAGAGAATGAAACCGTCCATCCTGAATCCGCCAGTCTTTACGGCGGGCATGAGGGATCCCTTGAGGCTGGGAGTTTGCGGGACAGGCTGTGACTTCAACTCAGCGCCAGAGCCGACGAATACACCCACCAGAACCAAGGAAACGGCGCCGAAAACGAACCTTTTTGAACTGGGCGTGCGCCAGACGCGCTGCGGGGTCGGCTGCGAAAGATCCCCACGTTTGGGAGGAGTTTTATTCATTGCGGTGCCAATGATTCCAAAATGGGTGAATTGCGCAAGCTGAGCCGTTTCACATCGATGGCATACCGCCGCACATTGACTCGTTTGATATCGGTGGTGATATCGCAGCCGTCCAGGGTGAATCTCAGCGGGGAAGGCTTGATTACCGGTTTGCGACCGAGGCTGGCTGCATAGGCTTGAGGGTTCCCCGCTGATTCGAGCAGGCGGAAGATAACCGCGTGGTTCGGGCTCGCAACCACCAACGGTTGGGTGGGCGCGGCAACCCCACCGGTTCCGGCTCCGAAAGCCAGGGCCGCCAACAGCGACACAACCTGCGGTTTCATGGTTTCAGTTGAACTCAACTTTCCAGGATACTTTGCGGGTCGATGGAGACTTGATCGTGAGGCGCGCCAACGGTCCTGTTTGTGCGATTGTGGCCGAGACATTGGCCGCCTGATCGCCATCTCCAAGGCTTATGCGTTTCATCTTTGCGGCGCCGGCGGCGATACGGAGCTCGCATGGGTCATGGCCGATTAATTCGCTCTGCCCGCTCAATATGCGGGCTTTCTGATCCCATGTTTCCCCTGACAGTTCGATCATGCCTTGGGTGACGTGGCGTGAAGTACTGACGACTTGCGGGTGGTTTGCCATGGGGCGCATTGCGAAAACGACGCATGACCGGGCTGGCACGGTGGCGCCGAGTTTACCGCTCACGCTGGGAATGAATGAGTTACCCCAGTAATCGAAAGCGGCATATTCAACTTTGGTGTTCAGCCCAAGTTGTTCAAGGGGGATATTGAACTGGCGTTCCGCGTCATCCCAGTTAAATAGGCCGACCACCGTGCGACCTGGAGCTGTCACCGTCCATATTTCGGGGAGGTCATTCTCGAATAGATCAACGGGGCGCGCCACGGCCTGGTGGGAAGGCATGGTGCGCTTTAATATATCCAACCGGTCCGGCGGCAGCCCGGGAATCCACTCACTGCTCAGGTTGAGTTGCCCGCTCAGCGCCACCCACGAGCAAATGAGCTGCGCCTGATTAACGGGCATACTCTCACGAACATAGACTGGGTCCGGATCATTGTACCAAATCCGGCGGTGGAGGAAGTAATGCCTCGTGCCGAAGGTCGGGCCGCGCAGGAGCGATTTCCATTCCGCGCTATTGTCCGGTCCAACGCGCATGGCGTCCACCAGCCCAAATGCGCCACCGTAAGAGCGCATGTTCTGCGGCGCATTGCAGCCGAGGATGAACACGTTTTCACCCGCGGCTTCGCGCACGAGCTTCAAGCCACTGCGAAAGCTTTCAACGGGGGTCATGGTGGAATCACTCAAGACAGCTTCCCCAAGGTCATCGGGCTTGTAACCGGAGTTCACGTAGAGCTGTTTGGTGGCCGTCCCGGTCCAGAGGCCGTCAATTTTGATGTAATGGTAACCCCAGTCGCGGCAAATGCGGCTGACCAGATCTCGCACGTACCCACGCGCGCCGGGGTGCGTCATATCCAAGCAGGCGCCGCCCCAAGGGGTGTCGTAGGGCTGACCAACAGGTGTTTTTGCGAACCAGTCCAGGTGTGCATCGAAAAATGGGTCACCCAGGGTTCCGGCGAAGGGCATAAACCAGAGGCCAGGCACCAGGCCTAGAGATTTGACTCTATCTGCGGTGGATTTCATTCCAGCCGGGTACGGACCACGGGGATTGTGCGTTCGGAAATCTTTCTTGGGGCTGCTCGGACTGCTGCGCTTGAATCCCGACTGCCAGCCGTCATCGATTTGAACAACCGAGAAACCAAATCGCGCCAGGTTTGTGGCGCTAAACGAGGCAAGCTCGGCAAGATGCTCCTCGTCGGCCGCGCCACCGTATGGCCGCGAATACCAGGTGCAGTAGCCGGTTGGCTGGGGCTTGAGGCGGACTTTATGCACTTTGGCCACTGCGTCGGCCCATGATTCGAGCCCCAGCCGCGCGTCGTCGAAATAGCCTATGGCGAGGGGTTCGAGATCTTCAGCCTGACCTGGCCTTATAAGGAGTCTGCCGTATTCGAGGACGGCGTCGATTTCGACGCCTGTGTAGTTGGTTCTGCTGAAAAGTATCCCGCTGCCGCGTTCATTAGCAAGCCAGCCGAATATGACTCCCCGGCGGGTGTTCGGGTTCGCGGTGGCGAGCCACATGTAGCTGCCGGGGTTGCGATCGGGTGCCAGTAATCCGCCGGTGCCCAGAGTCGCGAGTTGTGAAGCGGGTCTGCCGAGTTCGACCGTCCCGGAGAGAATGGGAAGTCTGTTTGTAATGAGGACGCCCGCGGTCGTGTTACGAACCGCGGCCCGAACGACCACGAAGGGCAGGTCCGGGAAGAGCGCCAGCGCGGTGCGGTTGCCATTCGGGTGTGTCACTTCAATCGCCTCTCCGGAGCCGAAAGTCGCATTCTTGACCTTGGTGAGTGCCGCCGCGCTGGCATTCCGCAGTTGTGAGGAGGAAAAAAACGGGGTTCCCGAATTCTTCGAGAACAGCGACACCTGGCCGGAGGACGAATTATATTGGACCTTTAACAGACCGTTTTCGATGTCTGTAGTGGCCGAATGCGCGGGGAGCCCGCTTGTACACAGCGCGGCGCAGGCACAGGCCTGCGTAATCATCCGTCGAACCGGCATGCGAGGGTTTGTCATGGGCGGATGGGGGTAGGCGGTATTTTGAGGAGCGGTTTGCGAATTTCAAACGCTGGGACAGCATCTGTTCGTGGCTTGGCTTCGGGCCTGTCGCAGGGGCGGCGGAACATGCGGTTTTATTTGATCCATAAAAGCGGCTGGGTGATGGCGATGTTGCGTCGAACTTCGGGATCGGCGGGATCAGCAGGGAGATTCTTCCAGAGTTCCAGATATTTTGGCTCGTTGAGCGCGAGCCCGGCGAACAAGAGTGCGGGTTGGCGCGCAGGCCAGCCTTCCCAGGCCTGGACGTCGGGTTTTTGGGACCACTTGGACTTATCAGCCAGGAAGGGGTACAGGAACTCCATGGCCTTGCGGATGCCGCGCCCGTCTGGCAACTGGAATTTCCAGAGGTCATCATCGGGCGTGGAAGCGACTTGGCAAAGCGACGCCATATTATCGAGCTGAAAGATGGAATATCCGTAGGGTTTTGTGCGACGTAATTCGCCTGGGAAACTGCCGTCTTCAGCCATTTGTTTGGCGACGAAAACATCTTTAAATCTTTGGCGGCACTCCGCCAGCCTGGGCGCGTCACCGGTCAATTGCGAGAAGCACGCGATCTGGAGCCAGTAGGCGACGGCATGGTTGTTGGCGGCGTTTGCCTCGTCATTGCCATTCTTGCTGGTGGTGAGCCATTCGAGGTAATCATGAAACCATTGTTTCACGCCGGAACGCACTTCCGGCCCGAAGGCCTTCGAGCCTTCCGTCGCGCGAACCGCGAGGGGTATTTCGCTTAAATGGAGCGTATCAATGATCCCGATGCCGCGACCGGGGGTGACACCTGGAATCGCCTGAGCGTATTTGAGGCTTGGATTCATCCGGGTCTTGGGATCAACGAAGAAGACCCGAAGGAGCTCGGCTGCTTTCGTGGCATAACGGTCCTGGGAGGTGACCTTATAGGCAGCCCCCAGAGCCGCAACCGCGTCGCGCAATCGCATCACGCAGCCGCGATGGTCTATGAAATTATCGGGATTGGTCTGGCCATCGCGCTGCACATAAGGGAGGCCGTTGGTGGTGTTCGGGTTGGGCCACCAGTAATCTCCGTTGGAATAAAAGTCGTGCGGTCCCCCTTCACTCAGTGTTGGGCGGAACGCGGTGATCGTGATCGGGGCGGCTTTCAGGGCGAGATCGGCTTTCTGAAGAATGCGGTCTCTGTCGATCCCGGCTACGTAGGGGGAAGCCGCCGGCGACGCGGAGGCCAGGGACAAGGCGCCAACGAGAGCGGAAACGTGAAATGGACTGCCTGGAATGCGGAGCCCCGGAAGACGTGAAATCTGGCCCGCGGAAGCTGCGCCCCGAGGCCAGCGCATACGACACTGCAGCCAATTTAACACGGTGCCCAACATTGTATTTGGAGTCATGACGATTACGCGTTATGGAACGGGAGGGCGCTCCCGGAATTGAATGTTTGTTCGAGCTGCACAATGGGTGAAGCCTGACCCCTCGGAGGTGAAATTGCGAGACCGAAGCATTAGGGCTGGAATGTGGAGGCCGCGAAGGAGTTTGCCGGGCGGCGGGGTCGCCCGGTGAACCGGTGACCTCTCAAACCCCTGTTCAACATCCTTCCTTACGGCACGCTGATGTAGGAGAAACGAGCTCCAGCAGTTGGGGGATGGACTTCTCATCGACATATCATGCTCCGAATAAGTGCCACTCCGGCGGCCTTGGTATTCGTTTCCGAGCGTGGAATAGACGCCCCAATGAACAAACATGCCAAACCGCGCATCGCGCCACCAACTCATGCGTTGATCGTGCGTCGTCATCGATGCGCGCCACCACTCAAGCTGATGGCTATCCTTTGGAGGCACGGAGAAGGACTGTGCGGAAACGGAACCGGCACACCGGCTGATTTCCAGCCCGGCCAGGCACGTGGCCACCTTGAATGCGTTCATGTTGGTGATTCTATGCGACACCCGGCGTTTGGGCCAATCGATCAAAGTCCCTACCTGTCATGAATACGGTTAAAACCAATTCCCAGCGACCATGCGAAGGACGGCTCCGTGGAGGTCAAGACTCCGCTTTCTCACTTTATCCACGGCAGAATTAATTTCGAGGGGTGGGGCGCGCTGTGGAAAACCGTTTGTTGGGCCACACGCAACTCCGCATCCGCGTTTTGGTCGGCGGCGGTGTTGTGGTTGCGGTCGTAGTTGGGAAAATCCGAGCTGGTAACGTCGAGTCGAACCCGGTGCCCGGGGAGGAAAGCGTTCGAAGTGGGGCTCAGCTTGATTTTGTAACAGATGGGTTTGCCTGGCTCGATGAGACGGGGATGATCCAGACCGTGGCGATACCGGGCACGGAGCACGCCAGAGCAAACGTCTCGAGCCAGGCCTTCGGGGGCCACATCGATCAGGCGAACGACCCAGTCGGTGTCAGGTGCCGAGGAGGCTGCGTAAAGTTCCACCTCCGGAGTGCCGGTCACTTCGAGCCGGTTGCTGAGCATTGCGGATTGGTAAACCAGGATATCCGTGCGGGTCGCGAGCGGCCTTTGGTCGGTGGCGCAAGTGAAATTGCCCGATCCGAAAAGTGTTGGAACCGGGTTGCGCGGATCGTAAGCAAAGGTGTCGGCTGGTTGTCCTCCGGGGCGAAAATCGACGAGCTTGCCATCCCCCAGGGGCGTGTTGGCGCGGCCATTGCTGCCCAGGAAGAACACCCTGGTCCGGGCACGCCTGAGCGGCCACTCTTGTTCATCCCGCCATTCATTGTCGCCCATGACGAAGATCCTGACCGGCGCGTCCAGTTCGGCTCTCTTTGATGGGACTTTCAACCACCGGTTGAACCACT
>JBBQYD010000354.1:0-5869 GCA_038209025.1 Verrucomicrobiota bacterium
GAGCCCACCGAGTAGGCGCCCATGTCGCTGAATTTCGTGATGAGCACGAAATAGAGCAGGTAGAACTGGCCTTCCACGCCGGGGAAGAAATTGATTTTCTGCACGAAATTCAGCAGATAGGGCACATACATCAGGCCGAACAGCGTGGTTGAGATCGCCAGGATGCCCGCCGTGTTGCTGCGGGAGAAGAACTGTCGAAGGCAAAGGCCGAGCACGAACAGAATTAGAAAGCTGGTCTCAAAATCATTCACCCGGGCTGGGGATTCCGAAGCGCCGAGCCGGCCGGTGAGGTTCAGAAAAGTGCCGATCATCACCAGCACGCCCCCCAGCAACCCCCAGTATTTGAAGCATACCAACCCGCGGCGCTCCACCAAACCGTAGAACTCAAACAAACCGGACGTGGCCAGGAACACGATGATAACCGCGAAAACCAACTCGGAGACCAGGCGGTTGGTGGAGAACAGGGCCATCAGCACCACGGTCCACAACAGCAGCGAACTAAACAGGCGGCGCACGAAAATCTTCAGCTTCGAAGGCTCCGGCGCCTTCGTCGTCGTGGTACCCTCTGACTGAGACATGCGGGCAGAAACTAACAAGCGACCGGGCGTTCGACAAGTCGCTTTGCGGCCGCGCGGCGGGCGTTCACGCTAATTCGCATGGCTCCAGGCCAGGCGGGGTGCGAGTCAACCCTCCGGAGCGCGGGGTGCGGGGCACAAGGTTACCAGCGTCGCGCCCCACCCTCCGTATTGCGGATGGTCAAGCGCGAAAGAGACCACGGTGGGGTTACGTTTCAACAGCGCATGAACCGTGCGCCGGAGGTTGCCAATCCCTTTGCCGTGGATGATGCGCACCTGCAAAACCCCTTTTTCCTGACAGGCGGCCAGGTAATCCGGGACGAGATCCTTGATCTCCCGCGGGCGGAAGGTGTGCAGGTCCAACACCCCGTCAATCGGCAACTCAACTGGTTCATCCATGGTTTGGGATGGTACACCCCGGCGGCTCGGACCCGGGCCTCAAGCCCGCTAAAACCGCGTCATTTTTTCCAACTCTTTGACTCGTTTTTGAATCTGGGCGAGGGTGGTTTTGCCGGTCTTTTGGAGCCCGAAACCTTCGCAGCAAAAAGAGGCAACCACGCTGCCATAAACCATCGCTCGCCGGATATTCTGGTCAACGGAGCCTTTGGCGGAGGCCAGGTAACCCATCATTCCGCCCACAAATGAGTCTCCGGCCCCGGTCGGATCCACCACCTGCTTCAGCGGGTATGCCGGGCACAGGAAGAGTCCCCGCGGACCAGACAGCACCGAGCCATGCGAGCCCTGCTTGATGATCACGTATTTCGGCCCCAGTTGGTGAATCTTGCGGAGCGCATCGAACAGGTTGTCCTGCTGGGTCAGTTGGTGCGCTTCGCTGTCGTTCAGCACAAAACCGTCGAGTCGTTTGAGGAGCTTCAACAGGTCGGGCAAAGCGATGTTCAGCCACAGGTCCATGGTGTCGGCGACCACGAATTTGGGACGGCGCACCTGGTTGAGCACGTGTTCCTGCAAAGCGGGTGCGATGTTGGCGAGCAGGACGAAGGCGGCCTCCCGCTGCGCCTTCGGCAGCGTGGGAGTGAACGTCTCGAACACGCCCAATTCCGTCAACAGCGTGCGGCGGTTGTTCATGTTCAGCTCATACTCGCCTGACCAATGAAAGGTTTTGCCCGGCAGCACCTGCAGCCCCTCAAGGCCAATGCCGTGCCGTTTGTAGAGTTGAACGTACTTGCGCGGAAAATCCTCCCCCACCACCCCGACAAGGTTCACCGGGCCGAAGAAACTGGCGGCCACCGCGGCATGGCTGGCGGAACCGCCAAGCAGTTTCGGGTTCTCCGCTTTCGGAGTCTTGATCGAGTCCAGGGCTGTCGAACCGACGATTAAAACGCTCATAAATATCAGGTAAAAGCCATCCGGCGGCGAAAACTAATCGAATCTTGAACGGTTAACCAGAAATTTGTAAACTGGATGGAGTAATAAGTTTCCCTTTAACCCATATATATGCTGCTTATGAAGTCTCCCTTCTCCTCCGCGTGCGCCGGGTGTCCCATGAACCGCCGCAATTTCCTGGGCCGCTCCACCCTGGCGGCCGCCGGCCTGGTGGGCGCTTTTGCCGCCCCAACGCTCCTGTCCGCGGGCCCGGCCCGCAAGCCGCGCATCCGGATTATCTATGCCTTGCATGCCGAGAAACAGCCCCGTCCGGATTGGCCCAACCAGGGCTTCGATTTCGGGCCGCACATGGAACGGATCACCAATGAACTGGCCGGGAAATGCAAAGGGCTGGAGTTCTTTACCGCGCTGGCGGATGGGCCTGAAAAGGCCAAACGAATCCTGGCCGAAGACCAGGCGGCGGCCAATGTGGACGGCTACATCGTGTACCAGATGAATTGCTGGAACCAGGTGGTGCAAACGTTGGCTGGATCAGGCAAGCCGGTGTTGTATGCGGATTTCCAGTTCGGCGGCAGCGGCGGTTTCCTGGTCTATAATGCCGCGTTCTTGCGCAACCGGGCGGCCAACGTGGGCTATGTGGCTTCCTCGCACATGAAGGACCTGGTTGAAGCGGCCAAATGTTTCGAGCAAGCCTGTGCCGGAGGGAATGTCAGCTTTGCCGATCTCACGGCTGGTGTGCGCACCAAAGCCACTCCTCGACCGGGGAACTCGCGGGTTCATAAGGACGACGTTGCCTGCCTGAAACCGGAAGATTGTGCCAAGCGGCTTAAGGAAAGCAAGATACTGGCGATTCGCAACCAGGAGAGCGGCCCCGGGGGCGAAATGGCGGGCATCCAGATACAGCGGGTGAGTTTTTCCGAACTCAACGAAGCGTGGAAACAGGCGGACAAGGAGGAGACTCAAGCGGTGGCGGATGCCTGGCAAAAAGGCGCGCGGAAGATCGAAGGGGTTTCCCGGGAAACACTGGAAAACTGCGCAGCCATGTATCTGGCCGAGAAAGCCTTGCTGAAGCGGCACGGTGCCAGCGGCATCACCGTGAACTGCCTGGGCGGATTCTACGGTGGCCATATTCACGCCTACCCCTGCCTGGGCTTTCATCAGTTGCTCAATGAAGGCCAGGTGGGTGGCTGTGAGTGCGACGTCCGTTCCGCCGCCACCATGTTGGTGGGAACTATTCTTACCCAAGGCCGGCCAGGCTACATTTCCGATCCCGTTATCGATACCGCCAAGCGCCAAATCATCTATGCCCATTGCGTGGCGTCAAATAAGGCGTTCGGCGCTGCGGGTAAAGCCAATCCGTTCGACATTCTGACCCATTCCGAGGATCGCCAAGGGGCGTCCGTGCGCTCAATCCTGCCAGTCAGGCAGATGACCACCACATTGGAGATCGACTCGGATAAGAAACAAATCCTTTTCCACCAAGGCATTGCCGTTGAAAATGACCCTGACGACCGGGCCTGCCGCACCAAGATTTGCGCGGAACCGGTGGGCGACATCGAGAAGCTGTTTACCATGTGGGACGAATGGAAATGGCACCGGGTGACCTTCTATGGCGATATCAAAGAGCCAGTGTACGCGCTGGCGGACGTTTTGGGCTACAGGATAGTGTCCGAAGCGTAAGCAGTTGAGTGGCTCACCGCCCACCGGGCGGTTTGCCAGTCATAGCGCTGAAATAGCGGCGGGCGGAGGAAACGGCTACTTCGCCTTCGCTTTTTTCTCGCTCTTTTCCCCGGCCGGTTTTTTCAACAGTCCGGCGTCTTCCTTATTAGGGTTGCACTTTTGGCAGGACTCACCGTTGCGATGAGCCAGGAGACAGCATTTGTTGCGGCATTCAGTGCGTTCCGCAATCGCCTTCTGACAGCAGGTTTGCTTTTTCTCGGGAGCGGCCTGCGCCAGGAGCGTGCATAGGCAAACCAAACCGACCAACGTTAGGATGGCTTTCATCGGAGGGAATAGACGTTGGTGGCCCCGGGTTTATTCGGTTAGAGGCGTTGACGGGCGATTTTTGGCGAAAAGGGCCTCCGGCGGGTGAGATTCTGAAAAAAATCACAGATTCGGCTTGGCCTGCCCCAGAGAAGCGTTTAGGTTTTTGCCCGTGCCTACCCAGGCCCGGACACCCAATGAAAGAATCCGCGGAAATTGGCTACAACTCAAAGGTGGAGGGTAATGTCGTTCACACCCGGTTGGACGACATTACCCTCCACCTTTGAGTTGTAGCGTAATGTCGTTCACACCCGGTTGGACGTGGCTATCAATTGGTTCCGAAAGAACTCCTTGTGGCCGATGCCGATGGGATTGGCGTGCTGTGCCATTGAACTGATGGCTGCCGGTGCGAGCCGGTATGATATTTCGCGGTTTGGCGCGGAAGTCATGCGTTTTTCACCACGACAATCGGACGTGATGATCGTGGCGGGGACTGTCACTTACAAGATGGCCCTGGCCGTCAAACGCATTTATGACCAGATGGCGGAACCCAAGTGGGTGATTGCCATGGGCGCCTGCGCCTCGACCGGCGGCATGTATCGCAGCTATTCTGTGCTCCAAGGCATCGACCGGCTCTTGCCGGTGGATATCTACGTTTCGGGTTGTCCCCCACGGCCGGAGGCTTTGCTGGACGCCCTGATCCGCTTGCAGGAGAAAGTTTCGAAAGAGCCTGTGCTCGCAATGCAAAAGAGAGTTGCTGAATGAAGGCGGGCGCAAAAACCTCCCCACAAACTACTTCCCAGGAATTGGCCGCCAAACTCCAGGCCCAATTTGGGAACCTGCTCACCGGCCCGGTCGAGTTTCGGGATGAGTTGTCCCTCAGTTTGACCGATCCGGAGCGCATCGCCGAAGTGTGCCTGTTTGCCAAGCAAAGCCTGGGATTCGACTACCTGGTCGATATTACCAGCATCGATAATTACGGGGACGATCCGCGCTGGAGCCTCATTTACCACCTTTACGGTTATGGGCACCTGTGTTATTTGCGTTTGAAAACCGAGGTCAGCGAGGAAAAAGGTGAATTGCCTACCGTCACCACCGTGTGGCGCACCGCCAACTGGCATGAACGAGAGATTTACGACATGATGGGCATTCGGTTCCTGGGGCACCCGGACCTGCGCCGAATTCTGATGTGGGAAGGCTACCCCCATTTTCCCCTGCGCAAGGATTTCCCGCTTTCCGGCAAGCCCACGGACGTGCCTGAAGTCGCCTTCACCAACGCCGCGCCGCAGGCTGGCGGGCCATTTGTGACGGTGGCGGGCGGCAAGGATGCCATGGCCCGCGAACCCCGGGGCCGCAATCCGCAGGCAGACACGCCGGACCTGGGCACCGGTGCCGAGCGCCGGAACGATCCCAGCGAAGCTCACGGACCCCCGCAAGGCCAGAGTCCCATATCCCCCGCGAAGAAGGAGTAACAATGGCCGAGACTCGCGATTTCGAATTTCAGGATCCCGCCGCCCGAACGGCGACCGCCGCCCGCGAAATGGGCCTGCGACCGGAAGCCTTTGAGGACGAGGGTGAGGAACTGCACGGGGAGAAGATGGTGCTGAACATGGGGCCTTCGCATCCGGCCACCCATGGGGTGCTGCGCATCGTGCTTGAGTTGGATGGGGAAGTCATCACCAAGGCCATGCCGGATGTGGGCTATCTGCATCGCGGAGATGAAAAAATTGCGGAGAACATGACGTTCACGCAATTCATCCCTTACACTGACCGGTTGGATTACCTGGCGCCCTTGGCGAACAACGTCGCGTACGCGCTCGCCGTCGAGAAGTTGCTGGGAATCGACAAGCAGTTGCCTCCCCGGTGTCAGTTCATTCGCGTCATCTGTGCCGAACTGGCCCGGATTTCCTCCCACCTGCTCGGTTTGGGGTCTTACGCCATGGACGTCGGGGCGATGACGGTGTTCC
>JBBQYD010000355.1:0-5869 GCA_038209025.1 Verrucomicrobiota bacterium
TCCCAACCGGGGTGCGGGGTTGGCGGGCGCCGGTTGGGTGATCGCCGTTTTGGCGAGCGTTGGCGCCGGTTTGGGTGCCGCAGGCGACATTGGCGCAACCGGAAACCCGACTTCGGGCGCCGGGCCATTGAGGGGCGCGACTTCCGCCGGGGCCACAAGAGCTCCAGCTCTGCGGGTCAAGGCATCAGCCGCCGGGGCGGTGCTGAGCGCTACCTCAGTGGGACCCTTTTCCGAGGGCACGGTGAGGAACAGGACCAGCGCGAGCACCCCCAGCAGGGCGGTGCTCCACGCCAGGCGGGGCCGCCACCAACTCCACCCCCCCGGAACCCGCATCCGCGTGCCATAGGTCCGGACGATCTCTCCTCGCAAGAGGCGGCGGGTGGCCGGGTGCAATCGCAAGTCCCCCGTGCGCTCGCACCGGCTTTTGCCATAGGCGCGCAACTTGTTTTCGATGGGACGTTCCGGTTCCATGTCGTTCTAGGAGTTAGACGGGAAAACGGTGGAATTCTCCCGGGAAAAAACGGTTTGGAGAATCTCTTCCAGTTTATCGAGGCATTTGCTGAGGCGTGAACTCACCGTTTTGGGGTTCAAATCGAGGCTGGCGCTGATTTCCTCGTAGCTCAGGCCGCCAAAGTATCTCAATTCGATGATTTCCTGGCAGGGTTCACCCACCTGATCCAGGGCGGCCCGCACCTGCTGATGTTGTTCGCGCGTGACGAGCGCCACGTCGGGCTCCGGAGCTTCGCTCGCGGGGTCGGGTGCGGGCGATTCCTCCGACTCGTGGGGATGGAGCGGCACCACAAGTCTGCCGCCCCCGCGTTTGGCGGCGCATTGCCGGGCGCGGTAGTCCTTGGCTTTATTTGCCGCCACGCGAAAAAGCCAGGTCTGGAACTGGCTTTGGCCATTGAATGAGCGAAGGTTCCGAATAACCGAGAGAAACGTCTCCTGGCAGATTTCCTCGATATCTTCGTGGGTGAAATCCGCGCCGAGTTGGCACACAAACCGTCCGGCGGCGGCGTAGTGCAGGTTGAAAAGCTCGTCCCACGCGTCCGGGTCACCCCGGCGGCAGCGGGTCAGCAATTCGGACTCAGCGCTCATCCTGAATGAGACATTAAACGAAACCGGAGCGTTTGAACAGCGGCGCCGAGAAGTTCACGCGATTGGTTCAGGGCACCAGGCGCGCCCGGAAAAAGCGCGGGGATGCCCCGCCGGGATTGGCATCCACAAAATCGAAAGCGCCGTCCGTGACGGTGTTGGTCTTGAGCGGGATCCACTGGGCCAGGTCGGCGGAGACTTCAATGGCAAAACGCTCACCGTTTGGCCCCACCATGCGCATCGGAAAGTTGCCGCCGGACGGCTCGCCCAGCACCAGCAGGCGCGCCGAGGTCAGCTCCCGGATTTCGGCGCTGACACTGTAGTCATCGAAGATCATGAAGTTATTGCCGGGATTTTGGGGATCCCTGGGGATCCAAATCGCGTCCATATCGCCGAAGTTGAGGGGCATCCCGAGAGTGGTAAGCGGCTGGTTGCTGGCCAGAACCGCGGTTCGAACCTCGTTGCTTAAGATGGCGCTCCAGCGGTTGCTCTGAAAGTCCATCGTCACCAGCAACTGATAAACAACACCGTTGGTGAACTTCACCCCGCTATAAACGAAAGGCAGCCCGTCATCCAACCCGTAGCTGACTTCCCAATTGTCGTTGTCAAAGTTCACGGTGAACAGCGGGTCGCCCCAGCCGTTGTAGAGCGTCCACCAAAACTGATCGTATTTCCCGTTTTGATCCGAAGAGTCCTCGATGTCCATGAGAACGGAAAACTTCACGAGCGTGCGCGTGTTCGGCGGCGGGGTGTAGTTGATCTGGCGATAGACGCTCAGGGAGTTGGTCAGCGGCTGAAGCGGAAACAGCCCGATGTAGGCCGCCTGCGAGCCCAGAAAGTTGGTGATGATGCCATTCCCTCCATAGACTGCGGGAAAACGCAACCAGCCCTTTTGTCCGACCAGTTCAAACGCCGGATTGTAGCCCCCCGGTGGCTCTGTTTCCTCGAACCGGGTGAAATAGATGTTGGTAACCATTGCCCCGCTTCCGATCAACGGCAGCGCGAGCACGAAGGTCAGCAGCAGAGCACGAGCATGACGGTTTCGCATGGGATGCATAGTGGCCCGATCCCGGGCAAAAAGCTAGTTGCCACGTCGTCCGGAACGTCCCCCGGAGCGACTATTGTCATCCGATGACCGGCTGGGCGCGGAATAGGAGCGGCTGGGCGCGGACGGTGCGCTGTAGGAAGGCGCGGGCGCCGAGCGTGACGGGGCCGAATGAACGGGCGGCGAATAGCTGGGGACGGACCGGCTGGGAGCAGAATAGCTCGGGCTTGGTGCACTCACGGAAGGAGCCGCCACGCGGGAAGGAGCCGTGTAAGACGGTGGTGAGTAACTTGGCACGGAACGGCTGGGAGCAGAATAGCTCGGGCTCGGCGCACTGACCGGCGGCGCCGCCATGCGGGAAGGAGCCGTGTAAGACGGTGGTGAGTAACTTGGCACGGACCGGCTGGGAGCAGAGTGGTTCGCGGTCGGCGCACTCACAGAGGGAGTCGGCACCCGGGACTGGGCCGAGTAGTTTTGCACCGGTGCTGAAGGGGTCGGCGGAGTGTAAGTGGACGTGGAGCGGCTGGGGATCGTCCGATTGCCCCACGCGGAAGGCGTTTGCCGTGAGGTTGGGGCGGAAACCGTGGCCGAAGCGGATGGAGCCGCAGGCGCGCTCGGAATTGCCGCTGGTTGGGTGGCTGGCCGAGTAACGAGGCGGGAGGCGTCCCGGGCTGCCTCCGATTCCCGGGGCGAGACCGTCAGGGGAGACCGATGGATGGTTGTGACAGTTGAATTGCCTCCGGAACTTGTCGGCAAGTCGCGGTTTGCCGCGTCCTTGCTCAAGCTGCTGGCACCGCGTGGAGCAGCCTTTTCAACGGGCTTGGCCGCTGGCGAAGCAAGATTTTGAGGAGCAGTGGCGGGCGCCTGGATCAGCCTGGAAGAAGAACGGCGGGAGCCGTCGGACGACCGCGCAACGCCTGGCACAGGAGTCGGCGCGACCGGAGGCTGCACCTGGGAGGAGGCTCCGCTGGAGCGTTCCCGCGACACGCGGCTGCTGGTTCCCGCGGAGGGAAGCCGTGAGCCGTTCTTTTCCACCACGCTGGAGGGTGCCGCCATCGGTTTGGGAGCTGCGATTCCGTTCCGTTCGACGAGCCGCGACCCGGGGCGTGAGCTATCGCGGTTGGCCGGAGCCAGGCTGGAGCCGCCTGGCAGCCTGCCCCGGTTTCCGGCCGCCGCCAGGGTGGTGGCCGGTGAGGGCAGCGGCGCCACCTGCGGTCGGTACACTGCCAGGCTTCTGCCGTCGCTTGCCAATCGGTCGCCACGCCCGCTCGGGGACCTTCCCGGTTCCTCGCGGAGCGTCACCCGGCGAACTTCGGAATGACGGGACACCGGGCCAACTCCGAAACCGGTATTGATGACCGTATTATGGTTGCCCACGATTTTAGTAACCACCGTGGTATGGTTATAGATCCGATGCACCTCGTCACGCTGCAGCCGGTGGTTATCCAGGTGGCGTCCACGGAAATCACGGAAATGGACGAAGCTGTAATAGTCCACTCCCAGGCCGAAGCTGAAACCAAAACCAACCGACCGGCCGTAGTAGCTGAAACCGAAGCCCGAGCGGTAGTAGGCCGACGGAGGTAACGGTGCCCATCCGCAGTAATCAGAGTCGTAACGCCACGTCACCCAGGACGGACCCCAAAGGGTATCGGGAGCCCAGCACCAGCCGGCGCGGTTGTGCCGAAACCAGCGTCCATAATGGAACGGCGCCCAACCCCAGGAGTAATCAGACATCCAGTACCAGCCGGCGTCTGTCCAGACCCAGCGCCCGGAATCAAAATACGGACGCCAGGAACTATTGATGACCGTGACGGTGGGCTGCCAGACCATGCCGTAACCTTCCACCTGCATCCAGGTTCCGTAAGGCGAGAGCGAGGTGTAAAACGTGTTATTATCGATCGCTTGTGCGGGCGGTCCCGCAGGCGCGGCTTCGGCCTGGGCCGCACCCGGCTGGGGCACGGCTTGCGGCGCCACATCGGCGGGGTTGGGCCCCCATTGGTTGGTTGGAGGCGGTTGGGTTGCGATTGGAGCGAGCGGCACGGCGGGTCCCACGCCATACGCTTGATCGCGTTGAATCATGGCTGTCACCACCGCCGGCGGCACCCCGATATCGTTCAGGTAAACAATGTCATCCGCATTCAGGTCGAAGCGGCTGGCGGAATTGGTCACATAGGCCAGCATGACTCCTTCGTCTAACCCGGAGTTGGCCAGCTTAACGATCTCGGCGGCGGCGGCGGAAGTCTTGACCGCTATCGGCACGACCGGCGCGGCCAGCGGTTTCACCGGAGCATCCGCCAGGGAATCCTCCTCAATGGGAATGGCCTCCTGGTTCTCAGCCACGGCCTGGGGGGCCGCCGCCGCGAAGGGCGCGGCGTTGGAGAAACTGTTGGTTAGGGTGGTGGTTTCGGAGGCGCTGGAGGCATCCTGCAGGCAACCGCCCACCAAAGGCAGGGCCACCACTGCCAGCGTCATCCCCCAAGTTCTGGAAAACCGATTCTTCATAACGTGCAAACTAAAGATACATGGTTGCATGCATCCCGTCATCTAATTAGACGCCCGCCTTCGGGGGGTATTCAGCACCGGGAGAACGGGGCACGCTTCCGGTGATTTAGCTTGATGTAAAATCCCGCTTTTCAAAACCAGGGCTACAGGCCAAGCTTTGGTCCATGCTATCGCGGCGACGTTTTCTGGCGGTCTCGGGGTTCTCGCTTTCTTTCCCCACCTTGGTCAGCAGTGGCGTGCTTGGACGCGCAGAGACGCCGCCCTCCCGGCGGATCACCATGGGCATCGTCGGCTGCGGCGGCATGGGCACTTCCAACGCCCGCGCGTTTCTGGCCCAGCAGGATTGCCAGGTGGTTGCGGCTTGCGATGTGGACAAGCTCCACCTGGATTCCGTTGTCAAACTGGTCAACAAGAAGTACGGGAATGAGGACTGCAAAGGTTACTCCGATTATCGCAAGCTGATGGAGCGCAAGGATATCGATACTGTCATGCTGGCTCTTCCGGACCATTGGCATGCGCTGCCCGCCATCGAGGCTGCCCGCATTTCCCGGAAGCCGGCCATCACACCCGTCGAAACGGCGCATCATTCCGCTGTGCCGGGGCACCTGGGCCTGATATCTATGCTCGTGCGACGCAAAATTCGTTGGGACGCGCAGGCGGAAAAAATCATTGAAGACGCCGAAGCCAGCCGGCTTTTGACTCGCCCCTATCGTCTGCCGTTGAAACTCGCCTGAATACCGCCAACACCATGTCCCAATTGAATCGCTGCCGAAACTTCGCGGAAGTTGCCGCCCTTCTCCTGACCTCCAGTGCTCTCATCGCCGTTCCGAGTGGGGAATATCACGCCCCGCCGTTTGCGGGTGGTGATGTCTTTGCCGATACCTGGGTGGCCACTGACAGCCTGGGGCGGAGGCTGCCCGGGATCGAAGAATGCGGGCCGGTAAGGCCGGGCAAATGGGTGGGCATTTTCTATTGGACCTGGCATACCCCGCGCGGCGGCCCGCACGACAACACCAAGCTCATCGCGCAAGCCACGGCGGCGCCTCCCGGTCCCGCGGGGGACCGTAAAGCCAACGAGAACAGCCCCCCGAAAGACGGCGGTCCGGGACAGCCGCACCCGGCCAAAATCCAGGTGCCGTGGCCGCCCGGACAGGGAACTCATCACTGGGGTGAACCGGAGTTGGGCTACTATCAGATGACGGATCCGTTTGTGATTCGCAAGCATGC
>JBBQYD010000356.1:0-5859 GCA_038209025.1 Verrucomicrobiota bacterium
ATTGGTGATCCAGAGGTCGATGGAGGTGTTAGCCGTGTTGTTGCTCAGGAAACCCTGCAAGTAAGGGGGCAAGGTTAGCACGATGTCATCCATTGGACTGCCCAAGACTATGGTGTCGTAGTCAATGACCGTGAAGCTTCCCGGTTCCAATCCCCCGCCTTGCACCTGGAGCTTGAATCCGGCTCCGGTCAGGAGGTTGGAAGCAATGCACACCGGAGCTGTGGGATTGGCAACCATGTTGATGGTCATTTTGCCGGCGGTGAGTTCGAGGTAAAGGAGGGGACCGACGGAATTCCTGACCCACAGGCTGCTTTCAGTGCCGCGGAGGTTGATCTCGCTTTGGTTGCCGCTCTCAACGCTGGGGCTGGTGGTGATGGGGCCGTTGACGATGACCGTGCCACCGCCGGCTTTTGTGCCAATATTGAGAATGGCTTTGGTGACGCCGTTGCCAGAAGTCGCCTTCATGAAACGTCCCAGTTGCATCGAATTGTTCACGATCAGCCTGCCGGTTCCGTCCACATTGATGGTGGCCTCCACCCGGGGGCCGTAATCCACCATCTGGTAGCCGACGATCGCGGTGTTGGCGTCAATGGTTCCGGAATTAAAAGTCAGGATGCCTATCGCGCCGGCGGCCGCGAGACTGGGGGCGCCAGCGGTGGTCATGCTGCGTCCAACCACCAACTGATCAATCATGGCGTCCACGGTGCCGAGCGAGAAGTCCACGTCGCCGTTGGCCGCATTGCCGCTGTAAGTTACGGCGCTGCCATCCCCAATTTTCCAATAACTTTGGCGCCCGGTGCCGGCACGGTTACGGAAGTAAGCGGTGCCGCCGTAAGTTGAATTGTTGAACGCGAGGATCGCTTTACTGCTCCGCTGATAGGCAACGTGCATGCCGATGTCAGAGAAAATCGAATTGGACCATCCGAGGTACAAGGCACCTCCTTCGGCGCCCGTGCCGCAATTGCCCAGCAACAAGGGCGGACCGGCGGTGTAACCCAGCATGATCAGGTTGGTTTTGGCGAGGTAAAGGGTGCCCGCCGCACGATTCCCGCCGTCGCCCGCAACGTAAAAGCGCGACAGGTAACCAGTAAAGGTGTCCAGGCCGAACATATCGAGGGTGTGCCGGGAGCCGCTGCCGGAGGTGGTGGCTTGGGATTGACGCACACTCATGATGGCGTTGGAGGCCACCATTTGCAGCCCGGCGCCGAGCCCATCAATTCGACTATTCAATTGTAGAACGATGGGAATGGCGTCGCCCGCTCTCAAAGCGTAGCCGCTTGAAACGTTGGAGATGGTCAGCGTGACGCCCGGACTGATCTGCAGGCTGGTGGGCGAGGCTGGGTTCGTGTTTTGGAATTGGAGCGACTGAATGGTCGTGTTGGCGTTTACGATATTATTGGGCACGTCCATGGTGTTCGTGATAAAGAACACGTCGGAGGTGGCGGTCGGCACGCCGTTGGTCCAGTTGCCAGCGGTGCTCCAGTTGAAGTCAGCTCCGGCGCCGATCCAGCTATTGGTGGCGGCTTGCAGGGATGCCAGTGCCAACAGGCAGCAGGCGGCAGCGGCCACAAGGCCGCGCAGGGGTCGATGGTGGGTGAGAGCAAAGGCTCGAGTGCAGGAGTTGAGGCTTGGTTTCATAGGCTTCTATTGTTTAGGGGCTGACTTTTTGACTTTGGACTGGGGCGAAACTCAGGATTGGTGCGGCTAATCCTCCATGTACCAAAAGGAGTGGGCCACATTGCCGGTGCGTTTATCGATGGCCCAAAGCTTGGCGAAGGGAACCCGCTCCGCATGGCCATCCAGCAGGGTTACTATTGCCCCATTGGCATGGACCATAGGGCGGCCGGAGTTGAAAGGTGTGCTGGCGTATTGCCCCATGCTGTCGGCCTGGCCGTCCCCGTTGAAATCCACGGTAAACTTATAATTGCTGTCGACGGGCGAATACACGTAATGCGTTATGGTATCCATGTAGATCAGGGCATCAGAGGGCTTCTTGATGCGCGCGGCTTTGAGCGGTGGGGAGCCTCCATTCGCATAAAAGAACGGGCCGGAGAGCGGGTTGCCAAAAGCCCCGAAGTTCACCCCGATCCAGCAGTTCCAGGTGTTGGCCGACCATGACCCCTTGAAATATTCCGGCGCCGAATAAGCCCCGCCCGGGCACTTGCGGATGTCGTTGGTATGGATGTCCGTTTCGGTAAAGGACACGTTGATCTGAGTTTGCCGCACGATGTAGGGCGCGAGCTTTGCATCCCAGAACGCTTTGGTGTAGTCCCCCGAGTTATCCCCGAAAAATGGCAACGCGTCCTGGGACTCCCCGAGGTACATGATGGTCGCCATACCCCAGTTGCGCTGATTGGAAGTGCAGCGGGCCTGGTGGGCCTTGACTTTGGCCTTGGCCAGCGCCGGCAAGAGCATCGCCGCTAAAATAGCGATGATGGCAATGACGACCAGCAATTCGATCAGCGTGAAGCCCCGTGCCGGTGGTGGTGTGGAGGGGCGTGTTCCCCTACCGGCTGTGGATAGCGCCGAATACAGAGTGGTGCCGTGACGTTTCATAATGTTCTTCCGTGCTCGCTCAACCGCAAACACAACAGACCCGGATTATCCCTCGTGACGCCTGTGCCGGGCTGAGGTTTCAAAGAAAGTATGCCAGATGCGGGCAAGGACGTCTTGGTAATTTCGGCGGATTCGGTTGGTAATTTCAGCAATCGTTTGCCGGCTCACTTGCCGGCAAACTGCTGTTTCATCCAACGAACATCATCCAGCACGGTCTTTTTGGTGGCGGGGAAGTGGGCCGGGAAGAGTCTGTCCAGTTGGGCGGAAATCGCCTCCATCCGCTGCAGGAGTTCCTGAGCGGCCGCGCTGGAGCCCGATTCCAAAAGGCTGCCAAACCGGGTCCGGACAGGGTTGGTGCCGGTGCCTCCGCCGGCCACGATGAAACCGGGATACGCTTCGACCAAATCCTTGAGCGTTTGTTGCGCGGCAGCGGTGTTGCCTAATCGCCGGATGGCCTGAACGATGGACCGCGCCGGATTATAAGCCTTTGGGTTGGAGGCATAATCTGCGGCGGTCGAGAGGGGAATCCGGTTAATCTGGTTCTGCGAGCACATTGGATTGCTCAAGTAGCCTTCGACGACCTCGCACAGGTCCGCTTCACGCCCGCTCAGCGCGCCCAGGTGCAAGGTTGGGCTTGCGTCATTAACGGGGTAGTTATCCCACAGGAACAGACGATGCTGCACCACCCGCCGGTAACTCTCGGCGGCGATTCGGGTGATGCGCGGCGTTACAATGGCGTCGCCGTTCCAAAAAACGAAAACGCTGGGGTGCAAATCACGCCCCATCGCCGCCAGGTAACTGTTGTGCTCCGGGTTGGTGCCGTCACCCCAGAAGGCGGCGGGGCAGAAGATCATTTGGGCGTCGGCGTCGGCGGCTTGCAGGCGTTCGAAAATGGAGTTGACCAACCGGGCGTGAGTTTTCCCGCAAACCTGGGGGCCGCTGGGTCCCCAGCTCATGTCATCGAGGCAGATGCTAAACCACTTCACGCCTTGACTCTGCATCCATGAGTAGTGGCGCCAAAAAGCGTCAACATCCGCCGGGTTGGCGGGGTCCAGGGGCCGGGGGGAGGCCAGTTGCGGGTGCATCGCAAAGCAAAACGTGATCTTGTTTTTCCGGCATAAGCGAATAATCTCCGAGAAGGCTTCCTGGCGCTTCTTTGTGAGCGGTTGCCACCATTCGTTGCACCAGGCCGCCCCCGGTTCTGAGACCGCCATCGAACGATAGCAGTTCATCAGAAAATTCATGTTCAAGCCGACCAGGGTGGGAATTTCCTCCAGATACTGGTCGGTCGTCCATGACCAGCCTTTAATGCCGCGAAAACGAAACCCGGCGGAGACCTGCCCCGGTGGGACCGTGGTTGCAACTGCGGAGGCATGCTCCGGCAGATGAATGCGGCGCTGTTCCCGATACGCCAGCGGTGCGCAGCCATGGGCGGTCTTGAAACAATGATGGAAATTGGAGAGGTCCTCAAAGCCGGATTCAAACGCGACCGCGCTGACCGAACGATCGCTCTCGATTAACAGCTCAGCGGCATGCTTCATCCGCAGGTTCTGCACGTATTGGCGCCAACGCTGCCCAGTGACTTTCCGAAACAGGTGGGTGAATTGGCGCGAACTCAAGCCCACCGACCGTGAGGCTTCACTGACGGTTTCCTGCCTGAAGAACTGCGATTTCAGGCGCTGAACATAGAGGGTCACACGTTCGATGCTCTCGTTGCCCAATTCAAAAGCCGGCAGCTCGTGACGGGTTCGGCGCCGTGCCAGGCGCACGACGCGCACAGCCAGGTCCAGCAGGCGGGATTGGAGCATCGTTTCCCAGCCCTCCTTGGTGGCTTCCTGTTCGAACAGCATTTCCTGGAATACGGACCGCACCACCCGGCCCTGCTGGCTGGACACATTCATAAGGTCCAGGGAAACCACGCCCAACGCATTGAGTTGGCTGCTCAACGAGGGTGCCAGGAGGCTGGGGCGGTAGCGCAGCACATACGCCAGCAGCGCTTCGTTAGGCAGAGCTTCCTGCAAGCATGCCTCCGCGGGGGGAATATGGCACAGGGTATTCGGCCCGAGCACATAGTTGCGCTCCGCGCACTCCCAGCGTGCGCGGCCCGCAAGCACCAGATAAAACCTGCCCTGCTCGCTCTTCCCTTCCTGGAGCGCTCCATGCGCATAACGGCTTTCAGCCACCAATACCCCGCAGGCGGGAACTTCAAAGGCGGAGGCAAGCGCCATGCCAGTCGATAAACTGCACCGGGAGTGCGCGGAATCCATGGGGCGCAGCTTACGGAGGGACTCCGGACCCGTCAATCTCCGCATCGCATCTCTTCCTGGGCTTGGGGTTGCTCATTCAGCAGATTGGAAACGTAGGTCCAACTGCCCATGGGTAGCCGCTGCGCGGACAGGAGTTCCAGCAGTAACTGCTCTTTTTCTGCGTGAGATTCAGGATCAGCAGCAGCCTGCGGCGGGAGACCTGGCAGTGTTGAGCCGGGGACCCGGCCCCAAGGATGATGCGGAAAAACTCGCCTTATCCCGGGTCATGCCGCCCGTCAGCATTGAGCTATTACGCTGGTTATCCGGCGACCAGACAAGCAGCGGGTGGACACGATGGCGGCTGATTAGCGCGGGCACATCGGTCCTGATCGCGCTGCCCGCCAAGCGTAAGCGTCTCTCGGGACCGTTCTTAGCGGAAAAATGGTCGGACCCGTGCTCTCTTATTTCAGGTCCCGCCGCAACATTGATTTCCCACCTATCCCCTAATCCTAAGAATGAGACAAGCTAAAATACACAGCCTCCCCAGCTTGTGTGGCAGGCCGTCCCTGCAATTGACTTTCTACGACTCTGCATTACTGATCTTAAAGTGCATTACAACGTATGCTTAAGTTCACTCTTGCTGTGGCGTGGGGCCTTTTTGGGGTGACCAGGGTCTTTGCCATTTTCGACGGCCCGAACCAGTCCCTGCAAGGCGGTCAAGACCCTGTCTGCCTGTCCGCCAATAGCGAGCTGCTGTTGAAACTCAACGACAAAAAGGACTGACCCTTGAAACAAACAATCAAAAACTTCCTCATCCTCCTCGCTACCGCAGTGCTCGTTCCATTGGCGGGCCACGGCCAGAATTCCGTGATCACCTACCAGGGGCGCGTCACGGCCAGCGGGACGGACTTCAACGGCAACGGCCAGTTCAAGTTCGCTCTCGTGACCAGCTACAGCGTGACCAGTGGTGGCAATGGTTACGTGTCCGCCCCCACCGTCACCATCAGCGGCGGCGGCGGCTCGGGTGCCACGGCCACCGCCTTCATCATCGGCGGCG
>JBBQYD010000357.1:0-5859 GCA_038209025.1 Verrucomicrobiota bacterium
ACCGTTCCGACGGGGTTGGAGATGTTGATGCCGCCCCAGTTCGCATCCATCCCCAAATTGACCGTGTTGGCGGAGGTCACCGTGCTGTCCCACTTGGCCAGTCGATACGCCGGCGTGCTGCCACCCACCCAACTGCTGCCCTGATCAAGATTGTCGGTATTGTTGGCTTTGACCGACGTAGCGCCGCCATCATAGATGGCCAAACTGCCGGAACCGGAAATGAAGGGATACACATTGGCGGCACTGTAAGCAAAGCCCACTGGCAGGGGAACGCCGTTGGTGACGAATCCGGAGACCACGTTGACCTCGGCGAAGTCCAACTGCAAGGTCGCCCCATCCGCCACTGAAACCGTTGAATTGGGGGCAATGGAAGCCACGCCAAGCTCGAGGGTTCCCGCGTTGACGACGGTGTTGCCCGTGTAGGTGTTGGTACCGGTAAGTATCAATATCCCGCTGCCAATCTTGGTGAGGGCGAGGGTTCCGCCGGTGTTCCTGATCACGCCGCCGTAGATGGTGGTTTGATCGTTGCCGCCGACCGTCAGGGTCGAGGTCGCGTTGGCAGCCGTGTTATCCACGATGCCGTTAACCGTGCTGCTCAAGCCATTGATCGTTTCGGAGTAGCCGTTGAGGTCGAACGTGGCGCTGGCGCCGAACGCGACGTTCCCTTTACCGGTACCATCGGGAATGACTTCGCTGGCGCCCAGTCTCAGCGTGCCGCCGTTGAGGCTGACATTGCCGGTGAAATCATTGGCCGAATTGCTGAGCGTGCGGGTGCCCGCCCCGATGGAGCTCGACAACAGGCCCGAGGGGCCTGTAATCTTGCCGCTGACCAGAATACTACCCGCCCCCTGAAGAACAACTGAAGTGGCCGCGTCGGTCCCAGTCAGGGTGTTCGGCAAGGTCAGAAGGTTGGTGTCCGAGGAAATGCGGGCCAACGTCAGCCCCCCGGAGGTATCAATCGTGCCGGTCCAGGTATTATCGCCGCTCACGCTTTGCAGAGTCGGTGTTTGGGTGGTTCCCGACCCGATGGTCAAGGGTTCGGCGGCAAAGCTGAGGCCGCCCTGCAATTGCAGCGTGGCGCCATTGGCGACCGTGGTGCCGCCCGCCGTGTTGCCGAGGGCATTGGCGTTCTGGATGTTGACTGTGCCCGCGTCGATGGCGGTCGCGCCGGTGTAGGTGTTATTACCCGACAGAGTCACGGTGCCCGCGCCGGATTTGGTAAAGCCCGCCGCACCGTTGGCCAGCAGGTTGGCTGAAATGGTGGCGTTACCGCCCGGGTTGCTGGCGGCAAAGGACGTGCCGGTCAGGCTGCCATTCGTGATGGTCTGCCCACTCGCGCGGGCCGCGGTGATGCTGACGGCGCCCACGGTCCGACTGGACCCGCCGAGGTCAAGCCCGCCGCCGCTCAGGGTCAGGTTGTTCGCCGGGTTGCCCAGGTTGCCCAAGCCGCTCAAGGTCAAGGTGCCGCCGATGATGTCGTTCGTGCCGATATGGTTGTTGATGTTCGTGAGTACCACGTTGCCTTTGATTACCAGGTCTCTGCTTCCCGTTATGGCCTGAGCCATGGTCAGCGTCCCGCCGTCACCGCCAAGGCGGTAGGCGGTGACGTAGGGCGTCAGCGTTCCCGTGTACCTCACGTTGCCGACCGCACCCAGGAAAGCATTCGAGAGGGAGCCCGCATTGAAGTCGAAGGCCGTGCCGGCGTAATTGTCCGCCGCGATCACGCCCGCCGAAGCACTTGCGATTCGGCCCGACAAGGCGGACGGAATGGTGCCCGCACCAAAGGTCGGACCAAACACCACCGTGCCTGCGGAGTTGTTGGTGACGTTTTGCCCGGAGCCATTGATGGAGTTCGCCGCTTCAAACTGGACGATGCCGCCATTGATATTCATGCCGCCGGTCGCGCCGCTGTTATTGCCGCCCAGGGCCAGCGTGCCGCTGCTGACGGTCGTTGGGCCGGTGTAAGTGTTGTTGCCCAGGAGGCGAACCGTGCCGCCACTCATGGTCAGTGACCGGCTCGAAGCATCCTGGGAGAGCGGCGTGTAAACGGTGCCGGTCACCCCCGGGTTCGCACTCACGACAGTGTCACCGACGAGGCGGAGCGCCCCATTCGTTACCGTGACCGTTCCTTCCTGAAAGACAAGCCCGGCGATGTCCGGCGTGCCGCTGACACTCACGGCATAAGTACCGGTGGCGTCCGTGCCCGCCGCGAAATTAGCCCGACCTGCCGACCAAGTTGTCGCGGCACTGGCACCCGCGCTATCAGTGCTCCAGTTTGCGGTGGACGTGTCCCAAGTGCCGCCCGGGGTGGCCCCACCGGCACCGGCCGTGGCCCCGTTAGTATCCCAATACAAATTGCTGAGGGGAATCGTGCCGTTGATGCGCACCTTGCCAATTCCTATACCGGCTGGGGCGTAAGCGCTGTCCACGCGGATCGCCACAAAGCGGGCGGTATTGCCCGTGAGATCGAAGCTCTGGCCGGCATAATCGTCAGCATTGGGCGCCTGAGCCAGGGCTTGGTTGCTCAGAGCCAGTTGCCACTGGCTGGAGGTCCCGAGGTTGAAGACGGCAGCGCCTTCAATAGCTGCGTTATAGTTAATGTTATTAAGGTTGATGGCGGTACCGCCCTCCGTGCCGTCGTCCGTGTCTGCCGCGGTGTTGCGCACGAAGATGTCGAACTGACTGGTACCCCGGCCATTTAAACTGGTCAAGGGGGTGCCGGGGGTGTTGTCCCAATTCCAATTCCAGATCTTGATCGTGCTCAAATCATACGCCGCACCCAGATCGACGACAACCCACACCTTTCCGGCCGCTGCCCCCGCCGCCTCATCTCCATTGCTCGTGGTGATAAACTCTTTGTTGTCAGCGCCGGTGGTTTCGCCAACACCACCAAGTCCGTCCTGGTTGTAAAGATACGTCTCGGTGGCATCCATGCCCGCGGCATTGCCCAGCTTGCTGGCATCTCTGGCAGCGGAAAGAGCACTCGACTGTTTCCACGCGGCCGGCACGATCGGGTCCGCGTGGGCTGCGAGGAGGAGGCTTGCGGTCACTAACGCAACGATGTGCCGTGATTGAATTGCTAGTTGTTTAGTTCTGTTTTTCATAACGGTAGTTTTTTTCGCATACTTTGGTTGACGATGGCTGCGCCAATGAGCACGACGAGCCCACGCACGACCCAGCCGTGCCGCTTCATAATTTAATGATTAAATTTATCCTTCCTCCCAGCAACCCACAATGCTGATTCGCGTAAAAATATTACCTTTTCACGCCAAAAGGATTCTGTTCGGCGCGGCATATAAACGGCTGGCAAGGCCGCTGGTAACTCTAGTGCGCGTTCAAGTCAGCGACCTTCGGCAAAGGCACTGGCAATCCGCGTTGATTCCAGAACTCCTGACATAGGCGTCACGCAAGATGTCCGCTCTTTGTCTCAGGATGCCTGCCGGATCGAGTAGTGCAGGCGCAACCGGGAGCCTGGGAAGCGGGATTTGGTTTGGTTAAGTTGGTCGCAAAGCGCGGCGATGGCGCGCGTGCGGTGCGGCGAACTTTGCGGCGCCAAGGTGGCGTGCAGTTTCGTTTCGGACACTTGGAGATCCGCCACGCTGACCAGAGCCGATTGCAGGAGCGTCCTTCCTTCCTGTCCCGCCCTCCGGTAATGAGGCGCCACCAAGCGGAGTCAATCGCTTTCGGCCTGGCAGGCTAACATTTTGATCAGGTTGGCCAGGTGTTTGCGTTCCTCGCGCAGATACTTGAAGAAGTTCTCTTGTCGCCAGCGATCGAACACGCGATAGGCCACCTGAGCCGCCGGCAAATCCCGCCGCGAAGTGATAATGGGTCTTTGGTGGCCGTTGTCCAAGCCGGCGTTGGCCTCGGCGGTAACGACGAACAGCGGGCGGATCGCCAACGCCTTTTTCACACCCCCTATGGGATGCCTGTTCCAATAATTCAATTATTTCTTCAGACGGTAAAACTGTTGCGGGCCGGGGCTGGCGTTGGTGACAACCCAGTCATCTCCCAATGAGCTAACCGGATTGGGTACGGTTTGCCAGGCAACCGGGGGGCGGAGGTCAGGCGTCATCTGCAGCGTGTATCCGGTAATCGAACCAGGCCATCGGAACACGGCCTGTTCCTGGGAGATCATTTCCCAAGACAGGTATGGTCGGCCATCGTAGGTTACTTGATCTACCCAGCCGGCGTCTTGCCCAACATTGAGGCTGGTGTCTTTGTAATAGGTCCAGGCCACCGTCTGGTTTCCTGCCAACAGCGGGAAGCTCTCCATTCGCCAGGCAACCTCCCCGGAGATGTTGGTTTTGAGCACGCCATTGATGTAGAACCGCAGGAAGTCATAATTGGTTTCGGAGGAGACCTTCCACCAAAAACTCAGGTTGCCGGGCCCAACGAATTGGGCGGTAAGGGCCGATAGCTGAGTGTGGGTGATCCAACCGCTTTGGGCGGCATCGACCCCATCGTGAGGCAGGTTGATTTGGCCGAACCACGGCGCGGTCCCAGACGTGCTCCACGGTGGCCCTGCGAAATCCACAGCGACCGGCAGGGGCACGGTGGCAATTGTGAGGGCAGCGTTGGAACTGAGTACGGGCGACCCATAACCGTTGGCCACGAGCACGCTGTAACTACCGGCCTGGGTTGGCTGCGCGTTGGTGAAGAGCAGTGCATTGTTGGTCGCACCGGAAATGCTGACGTCGTTGAACTGCCACTGGTAGGTAAATGGCGGAGTGCCGGAGGCCGAAACGGTGAAGGTGGCGTTGGAGCCGGCCACGGTTGCCTGCGGCACCGGCTGGGCGACGATAAACGCCGGCGTCGCGCCTGGGGTGAGGCTTACCTCATCGACGTTTCCAGGACCGCCTCCGTGCATCGTCCCCGCGCGCACATACTGCCACCTGAAGGTATGGTTCCCCGCCCCCACGTACACGATCCTATGTGCGAAGGTGTCAAAAGCAGACGAGGTGCCTGCCTGGTACACTCCGTCCAGGAAAAACCCCAGGTAGTCGCCGCTTCGGGAGCCGAATGATTTATAGAAGCGCCAATAAAAGCCGACCGTTGCGGGGCCCGTGACGGTGGTCTGCATCCAAGCCGTACCATAAGGCGGGAAGGCCTCCGGGGCTCCGCACTCGGCGGAATCTACCCCGTCGTGCCAAACGTCGGTCTGGCGGAACCAGCCGTAGCCGATATTCCCCCCGCCGGTTATCCAGGCCAGGTTCGTAGTGTCCAATGCCAGGTCCAGGGCCGGCTGCAAGATGAGGGTTGCGACGGAACTGGTAACTGCGCCGTAGGCATTGGTGACGATCACGCGATAGTCACCGGCCATGGCCGGGGCCAGGTTTTCAAGCGTGAGGGTGGAACTGGTGGCGCTGCCGAGGTTGACTCCACCCCGTTGCCACTGGTAACCGAGGCCGGCCCCGGCAGTCAACACGCCAAAGGTGCAGGTATCGCCAGCATTGGCGATTTCGCTCGCCGGCTGCCGGGTGATAGCCAGCGGCACCTCACTCGCTGTGATGTTGAGGCTGCCGCCGCCGCCATTGTAGCCACCGGCCATGAGGTAATAGGTGGTTCCGGCGGTGGCCGGGAACACGACGCGGGACCTGGTGCCGCAGTCTTCGGAGTCGTCGTTGCAGCCGTCGGCAACCGGGACCAGGTTGCCGGCGCTATAGACGTAGGCCTGCAGGACGGTATCGAAACCGCTTCCGCAGGTGCTCACGGTGACGACTCGGCTGGAGGCCGGCGTGAACTTGAACCACACTCCGTTCACCGGGGTACTCAGGCAACTGGGCACTGGGTCACTCACGGAGGTGGCGCTAAGGGTGTTCATGGAATAGGGCACATTGGCCACCAACGGAATGGCCC
>JBBQYD010000358.1:0-5813 GCA_038209025.1 Verrucomicrobiota bacterium
GCTCCACGACCGTCGCGGGCTTTCCGCGTCCGGCTCGCGATGTCTTCGAGGCCCAGGTGTGCCTTGAGCGTGAGGGCATTTCTGCCGGAGCCATAGACGGGGTTATGGGTTCGCAGACCCGGGCCGCTTTTCGCGCCTATCAACGGGAATGGGGATTGCCGGAAACTGGAGAACTGGATGCGTTCACCCGTGCGGAACTGGTGTTGGAGAGTCCGCCCTGCACGACGTACATCGTCACCAGCAACGATCTCGCCCGTTTGCAGCCGCTGAGTGCGGGCTGGCTGGGCAAGTCACGCCAATCCGCGCTCGACTATGAGACCCTCCTTGAACTGGTGGCTGAAAAGAGCCGGGCTCACCCTGGGCTCATCAAACGCCTGAACCCTTCGATGACCTGGACCAACGTGACGTGCGGCACCGTGTTACAGGTGCCGGACGCCGGCAGCCCCGAAGACCGCGTGAAAGCGAGCTGGCTCACCATCAAACTGGCGGAGAAAACCCTGGAGGCTTTTGATGCCGAAGCCAACCTGCTGGCACACTTCCCATGCAGCATTGCCAAACGAGTGGAAAAGCGGCCGGTTGGCGATTTGAGCGTGGCGGTCATTGCGCCCAACCCGGACTACACCTTTGATCCGGAGCTTTTTCCGGAATCGCCCGAAGCGCGGCAAATGAGCAGAAAACTACTGATCCCGCCCGGCCCCAACAACCCGGTGGGAACCGCCTGGATCGGTCTGGATAAACCAGGCTACGGCATCCACGGCACGCCCAGCCCCGAGCAGGTGGGCCGCACCGAATCGCATGGATGTTTTCGATTAGCCAATTGGAATGCGGAACGTTTGGTGCGGCTGGTGAGCATTGGCACACCCGTTTATGTGAAGCCCTGAATCAGGGCATAAAAAACCCCACCAGTGTCGTGTGTAACAGTTCCTTTGAACTTGATGGGACAGGTGGAACCCGCCTGCGTGCTTTCGACTTCCAGTTAAGGCCTGTCGGCCACACGCATTGCTAAAGTTCCTTGGTCGTTAACTTACGGTTCAAGGACATAGTCTCGAATCACGAGCATAGGCAGGGTAAAATCTACTCTGCATTGCCATGGCAAAGATCAATGGGCAGCCAACCCGCCCGGTGCGTGCCATGATTATCGTCCGGCCAAGCCTCTTTATCAAGTAAAACCATTCGGCTGCGCAAAAAAATGTCAGCCGCAAACGCCGCCCGCCCGCTGAGGAAAACACTGAACCTGCTTGCGTGCGGCAGCTTAAATTCGGAAACTATCCCGGTGATCCCACCGGCAGCACACGAACCGAGCATGCGCATCTGGCTCTGCACCGGTCTTGCGCTGCTCTGCCTGCTGAGCCGCGCGGCTGAGGCTCTGGACGCCGCCGCAAAAATCTCCGCGCTGGACGTATGGCAGGTGGAGGATTGGCAGCATAACGCCGTAACCTCCAGCGCCCAAACCCCTGATGGGTACCTGTGGTTCGGCACCTATCACGGTTTGATTCGTTACGATGGCGCCCGCTTTACGGTTTTTGATGGGAGCAATACCCCGGGGCTGCGGAATGGCATCATCACCAGCTTGTATCTGGCCCCCACCGGGCTGCTGTGGATCGGCCACGAAACCGGCGAGGTCACCCGGATGCTCAACGGCGTTTTCGAGGCGGCCCCGCCAGGCAAAACCTGGCCCGGCGGCCCGGTGGATGGCTTCGCCATGGATGAGCAGGGGCAACTTTGGTTATGGAACGACACCGGCAAGCTGTTTCGGTTCCGTGACGGTTTGATCCTGTCCATGGGGCTGAACGGACCCGTTCGCAAAGCGGGAGTGTCCCGAGCGGTCGATGGGACGCTTTGGATTGCCGCCGGCCAGCAGGTCAGCCGCCTTCAGAATGCTGAACTCATAAACGCTCAGAACGCACTGTTTTCGGATACCGCCAGCCTGGAAGGCATCCGCGCCGCGCGTGACGGTGGGTTCTGGGTGCTAACCCGCGAATGGGTAAGAAAATGGCAGGCCGGACGGACGGTGGCGGAATTCCCCGCCGCGGCCACGACCGAGAACTCCATCACCACGACCCTGGAACTGCAAAACGGAACGTTGCTGGTGGGCACGTCCCGGGAAGGGCTTGTGGTTCTGTGCCCGGGCAGTCCCATCCGCCGTTTCACCCGCGCACAAGGGCTCTCGCATGATTGGGTGCGCACGCTGTTTGAGGACCATGAGGGCAACGTGTGGATCGGCACCGGGTCGGGCTTGAACGGCCTGCGAAACCGCCGGGTCCGCATGCTTAGCCCGCCCGATGAGTGGCAGGGGTGCTCGCTGCTTTCCTTCGCCGTGCGTCGTGATGGGTCCATTTGGATCGGCACCGAAGGCGCCGGGCTTTACCGTTACGAAAACGAGCAGTGGTCTCGTTCGGCGATGACCGAGGGCCTGCCCAACGATTATGTCTGGTCGGTGTTGGAAACCACTACGGGCGAAATGCTGATTGGGACCTGGGGCGCGGGAGTGGTGACCGCCAGAGGCCAGGGCTTCGAACCCGCCGGAGAATTGGGCAGCCTGAAGAGTCCCGTCCCCTCCATGTATCAGGGTCGCAATGGTGAAATCTGGGTGGGCACCACCGCCGGATTGTTGCGTTATGAGCAGGGCCGGATCACCTGGAGTGCGGACAAAGACAGCCTGGCTTTCCCGGATGTCCGGGCGATCACCGAAACGCCGGACGGGGTGCTGTGGTTTGGGATGTCCGGGGGTGGCCTGGGTTCGTTGAAAAACGGGACGCTCAGGCAATACCGCAAGGGCGGCGGACTGCCCACCGATTTCATCCTGAGTCTTTCGGCGGATGCCGACGGCACCTTATGGATCGGCACGGCCGATGCCGGGTTGGTGCGGTTTCGGGACGACAGGTTTTTCGCCCTTACCCGGGAGCACGGCTTGCCAAGCATGGTCATCGGCCACATTGTGGATGATGGGGTGGGGCACCTTTGGCTCGGTTCGCGCCTGGGCATCCTGCGGGTCAGCAAGAACGAGGTGGATGATCTGGCTGGCGGTGGCTCGCGCCCGCTGCAATGCACGAGCTATGGCAAAGCTGAAGGGCTGACCGCCCCCGCCGTTACTGGCGGGTTCCAACCGGGCGCCTGCAAAACGCCCGATGGCCGCCTCTGGTTCCCCACTGCCAAAGGCCTCGCTGTCCTCAATGCCGCCGAGTTTCAAACCAACCCCAAGCCGCCCCCGGTGGTGCTGGAAGAGCTAACCGTGGATGGCCGGCAAGTCAGTTTCAGGCCCGCCGCGGACGCGGCTGTCTCCCGCCCTCCACTCCGGATCGCCCCGGGCAGCCAGCGTTTCGAACTGCGCTACACCGGGCTTAGCTTTGCCGCTCCGGACAAGGTGCGGTTCCGTTATATGCTGGCGGGACTCGAGCATGATTGGATTGATGCCGGCTCCAAACGGCTGGCGCAATACAGCTACTTGCGGCCAGGCGCTTATACGTTCCGGGTCATCGCCTGCAACAACGACAATATTTGGAATGAAGAGGGCGCCTCGCTCAGCTTTGTGGTGCTGCCCTACGTCTGGCAAACCTGGTGGTTCATCGCCGTGATGATCATCGCCGCGGCCGGCACTCTGGGCGGCGGCGTCTTTTGGATCAGTCGGCGGCGCATCCGCCGCAAACTCGAATTGCTGGAGCGGCAACGGGCGCTCGAACGCGAACGCGCCCGCATTGCCCGCGACATCCATGATGACCTGGGGGCGAGCCTGACCCGCATCACCATGCTCAGCCAGAGCGTGCGCGGCGATGTTCAAGCGCTGCCGGCCACCACCGGAGATGTGGACCAGATTTATCAGACTGCCCGGGAGCTCACACGTGCCCTGGACGAAATCGTCTGGGCGGTGAATCCCAGTCACGACACGCTGGACAGCCTGGTGACTTACCTGGGACGCTTCGCCCAATCCTTCCTGAGCTCCGCTGGCATCCGCTGCCGGCTCGATGTGCCCGTGCAACTCCCCGCCTGGTCCCTGACCTCCGAAATCCGCCACAACCTGTTTCTCGCTTTCAAGGAATCCCTGAACAACGTGGCGAAGCACGCCCGCGCCACTGAAGTGCGCATCTCGCTGGAGCTGCAGCCGCGCAGCTTCCTGCTGCTCGTGGTGGATAACGGCTGCGGATTTGACCCGCGGGCGGCCGCGCCCATTGGCGGCGAACCGGACAACCCCCGGCCCGGTGGCGGCAATGGACTGGCCAACATGCGCCGCCGCCTGGAGGAACTCGGCGGCACTTGCGCCTGGGACACCGCGGCGGGCGAAGGCACCCGGGTGCGCCTGGCAATTTTCTTCAAATGAATTTGCCCCCGACCTGCATATCCCGCCCTGAGTCATCAAAACACACGACAATTCTTTTCGCCCCCAATGAGTTATAAAGCACGCATGGCCATTGCCGTTTCCATCGTGGAGGATGATCCTCACGCCCGCAAAATCCTCGCTGGCTGGATCAGTCGTTCCTCGGGTTTCCGGCTCATTGGCGAATGGGGCGATGCCGAAAGCGCCCTCAAAACCCTGCCCGCCGGCAATCCAGACGTCGTCCTGATGGATATCAACCTGCCAGGAATCAGCGGGGTGGACGCCGTCAAACGCCTGAAGCCGCTGCTGCCGGGCACCCAGTTTGTCATGCTCACGGTTTATGAGGATGCCGATCATATCTATAACGCCCTTATGGCCGGCGCCACCGGGTACTTACTGAAACAAACCCCTCGGAACGAGCTGCTTGAGGCGTTGCTGGACGTGCATGGCGGCGGCTCGCCCATGACCAGCAATATCGCGCGCAAGGTGGTCCAGGCGTTCCGGCAAAGCCCCGCCGCCGCCAACAGTGAGAACCACGATCTGTCTCCCCGCGAACAGGAGGTCCTCGACTTGCTCGCGCGCGGCTACCTCTATAAGGAAATCGCCGAACGGCTGAACATCAGCATCCCGACGGTCAACACCTACGTGCGCCGGATGTATGAAAAACTGCACGTGCGTTCCCGGGCGCAGGCAGTGGCGAAATACGCGCATTTGAGCGGCGTTGATCCCAAAAGCCCTGTTGCCCCCCGCCCGTGAGACCGGGCAGTAGGATTCGCCATATAACTTGTAATGCCTTTTGATGACATGTGTTTGACCCCGGTTTCCGATAACCTAAGACCACATCACGTTGCCCCATGAATATGGACTTGCGAACCGTAGAAAATTGCGCGGACCCGAGCAGCGATCTGTTTCCCGTCCGGTAGCGACAGTGATTTGCCCATTGGCATTGCGATAAACCCAAAATCATAACAAACCATGAAACAAAAATACCTAAAACAAAACAGGTTGGCTGCGGCATTGCTCGGCCTGGGGTTGGCCATCACGGCCGGCACTGGCATGGCGCAGGACACCAACTGGCTCCAAAAGTTCGACACGACAAACAGCGTGAGTCCATGGCTACTCTGGTGGGGCACGGCTACGCTTTCTCACGAGGCGGCCTTTGATGCCAATACCAACTCCGCTTCCGGATCGCTCAAATACGTGGCTCCCTTTGTGGGAGCAGGCGGTGAGCAGTTCATGACCTTCGCCGGGTTCCATTACGGCTGGCAATGGGATGGCTCCACGGTCTTGGACGGAACCAAGTACACTAATCTGAGCTTTAGCATCAAGATTCAGGACGGGACCGCGCCCGCCAACACCGGAAATGACTTCGGCCAACTCGAAGTCGGGTTCCTCAACCCGAGTTGGGCTTCATCCGGCATCCAGGTCGGGACCTACACCATCCCCCTCAGCGCGACCAACTGGACCCGCGTGAAACTCCCGATAAATCCGACGCAATCCG
>JBBQYD010000359.1:0-5808 GCA_038209025.1 Verrucomicrobiota bacterium
GAAGACAAAGCGGTTAATGCCCTCGCAAAAAGCCCAATCGCCCAAGGCCTTGATGTTGCCGGGGTAGCCCTGCCATTTTTCCTGGTCAAGGGCGGTAAAGGCTTCGGCACCCACGATCGGTTTGCCATAGATATGCGCGGCTGAGACCATTTCATTGCACCATTCGGCTCCCATGCCATAAGTCCAGGACCAGAATTCACCCATCGGCTCGTCTGCCTGCCCAGCATAGGTCATATCATCACAGGGGCCGTCGTACGCCTCGATGGAAAGTCGCAAGCCGTTTTGGTGGGCGAGTTGGCGGAGATGGCCGGCATAATTCTCCAAGACCAGCTCGGAAATGGTTTGCCGCAAGTCCCATAAGAACCGCTCCGAGACCTCCAGATTGTCAATTACCCGTCCGGTCATTACAGGCAGGAAAGGCAGCATGTCATAGCCGCGCCGCCGTTGGAACTCCTCGCGAAATAGAGAGGTCCAGTTTTGCGATCCAACTTCCCAACTGTCAATATGCGTGGCAACCAGCGCGCCGGGTGCCAGCGTTTTGGTGTCAGCGACGAGCTTGCCGATCAACCCATTGAACATCGCCTCGGCGCCGGCCTTGCTCAGTTTGTCGCACTCCAGTCCAGTCCCTGCCGGCGGGGCGGGATGATTGATGGCGCCCGTTGGCGTGTGGCCAAACCGCGCGATTAACCACTTGCCGGGCGGAACCTCCCAGGTTAGGCGGCCATTGCTGTCCATTTTCGAAGTCAAATTAATAACGGTATCCCGGGCAGTCGTTAGATCGGAGGGCACCGCCGGGTAAACGGCCAGCGGAATCACTTCCTGGCGCACAAACGCGGCTTTGTCCTGGAGTTGATCGATGCGCAAACGGGGATCAAGTTGCGCCTGGCCGATCAGCAGATTCTCCAGTTTGTGGTTCAGCCCCTGCCGGACATCGGTGAAAACAATCCTGAAATAGCGCGCCGTGGTTTCGGCAAAGCTCACGGATACATTTCTGGGATGCGTGTCAAAGCGGCGGAGAGTCTCAAAATTCTTTCCATCGCTGGAGGCCTGGACCTCGCCGCTGACTCCCACCCGGTGCGAACCGGCCAGGAAAAAGCTCAAGAACCGGGCCGTGAAAGGCTTGGGGAATTCGAGTTGAAAATACGAAGGGGTTCCCTCGCCGGGCAGCGGCAGAGTGACGGACTGCAAACCGGCGTTGGTCACAGGCACGCTGTCCCCGAGCTTGAAGGCGGTTTTGTCCGCTGGGGCGGCTTCGCCCGCCGGGATAGGAAACGCCAGCGTCGCAATATCGCGGTAGAAATTCGTCACATAAGCAGTCACGGTTCCTTTGGGCTGAGGCAGCATTTCTTCCAGGAGGCGAGGTCCGATCACGAACGTTTCGCTCCAGACGACCTTTTGCATCGCCAGTTCGGGTGTGATCCAGGGTCCGCCGCTGCCGCAAAACCCGCCGTCGTTATTCATATTGACCTCGATTCCCAGGCGGTGGGCTTCGGCGGCGACGTGTTTGAAAAGCTCGCGCCATTCCGGGCTGGCAAAAGAAACCGTTCCCATGGGAGTGCCCTGCACCACTTCCATGATCAGCACACCGCCGATTCCGGCGCGCTGCATGGCTTCGAGATCGGCGGTTATGCCTTCACGGGTGATGTTGCCGTTGAGCCAAAACCAATAAACCCAGGGTTTGGCGGAGGCGGGCGGACTGGCAAAACCCGCCGCCAGGTCTTCAGGCGCGGCGAAAAGCACCGGTGCCAGAACCGCTTGACACCACACCAGCAAGGTCACCAGCAAATGACGGAGCACCGTAGTTAGTCTCATAACTGACTGTCTCTCTATGTAGTTCCAGAAGGAAAGGCAAGAGATTTTCACTGTCCGGGGTTTTCTGGTTTTCGAGCATGGCATGATGCGGCATTTTTCAGCGGGCATTGCGGACTTCGTTCTTGGCCTGAACGCGGCTCTTGCCATAATCCCCGGCCATGAACTTGATGCCTGAATTTGAACAATCAAGACGCGAAGAAACAAAGGAGAGAGGTTCGTCCTGCCATCAAGACCGCCGCGTATTCTTCCAAAACGGGCGAACGATTCTCCCTTTCCATGAACCTCGTAGCAGCGGACGTAAGTCCGCTCCATCTGTTTATCGGAAAGGTCCGAGCCGAATGGCGCTTAATTTCGCAAGGTTAGCTGACATGGCTGAGCTGGCCGGCTTCGCGAAATTGGCGGCGAGGCTTGTTGAGTCTGGGGTAGGGTTTGGGGCGGCGTTTAACAACGCGGGGTTCCCGTTGTCCGGGTCGCAGCGGGACCAAATCGTTGGCCAGCGTGTGCAGCAGATCAGCCCACAATTTCCTTCGATTTTTGGAGGTTTTGGCTTGCGCCATGGCGGTGACGGAGTGGCGCAGCACGTCCATCGCTCCGGTGAAACTGATCCGATTTAGATCCACTTGTTGCACCGCCCAACTGGAGGCGTTGCTGGTGACGTTGGCCGGGGCCTTGCCGGTGGAGACTTATCAACTGGTGGAAACACTCTTGTTGCGTTGTGCTTTGTGCGGAACGCTCTTCACCGCCCCGCCCCCACATACGGTTGGGTTTCGGATCCATTCGGCTGTCGATTCAGTTTCGGGGCGCAAGCTGCTGAGATGATCAATCCTCCAACCACCAAAAAGAATGCGTCACATTCCCAGAGGCATCGATGGCATATAGTTTTTTGTATGCCACACGTTCAAGGTGCCCGTCGAGCAGACCCACATTAGCCCCGTTGTTATGAACCGTGGGGCGCCCATGACTGAATGGCTTATACTGGCCCAGGGTATCCATCTTGCCATCCATGTCTGAATCCGCGTCGAACTTCATGCTGGGATCGGCGGGGGAATAAACATAGTACCAGGTGGTGTCCATGAACGCGAGCGCGTCGGAGGGCTTTTTGATCCTGGCGGCTTTGAGCGGGGGGAACAGCGCCGCTGGTGGGTCTTGCGCCCCGTAATAGAACATGCCGCCCAACCGACTGGCCGGGCGGGTGCCCAGGCTGACACCGATCCAGCAGTTCCAGGTTGTAGCCGAGGGCCCAGTGCCGAACGGCTCCGGGCCGAAGCTGCCGCCGGGGCATTTGCGCGCATCCCAGTAGTACACCGAGGACTGGCTGTAGGTTCCTCCAGTGTTCTTTGCGACATATGGGGCCAGCGAATCGAACACAAACGGGTAGCGGCTTCCGTCCGGTTGAGTGCCGAAGTACTGCGCCATGTAGGGTATAGTGTCACTATTTTCTCCCATATACATGATGAGCGCCAGGGACCAATTTCGCATGTTGGACGCGCATTTTACTTGCTGGGCTTTGGCTTTGGCTTTGCTCAGGGCGGGCAGCAGCATCGCCGCCAAAATGGCTATGATCGCAATGACGACCAGCAATTCGATGAGGGTGAACCCAGGCAGCTTCCGAACGGGCTGCCCAGACCGAGTTTTCTTTTCTATCTGGCACATAAAATCGAGTGGTTCAGGCGCCTCAGGTGATGCGCGGAGACCACCAGGCAACACTACAGATTTCGCCCCGCCTGGAACTACACTCTTTGTACTCAATTTCGATACTTTTGTGACCGTGGCCGGTTTGTCGGCGTTGCGCCCCGCCGCCAGGAAGCCGCATCGCACGTAGCTCCAGCTTGCGGCGGATGGAAGCCGCTTCGGTCCGCGCTGGTTCATGGACGACGCAGGCGATAGAGCATGAATCCGTGGGCGGACCACACAGGAATGATGAGGTTGGTCGTCGCCTGAGAACCTGGCATATCGAACCAGCCGTTTGGATTTGCCACACTCAGGGAATTGGATTGAACAAGCCAGCCGAGGTGCGATGCCGGCCAACTCAGATGCAAAGCGCTGCCAGAGGCCGAGCAGGTCAGGTCGGTAGAGTCTGCGGGGACTCCACCCGCAATCGATAGAAGTCCGGCGGCAGGATTCCAGATCCACTTCAGGCCGGGTGGCAGGGCGGGGAGGTTCGTAGCCGTGAAATGGCCGCTGAACGAAGCGGCCTCAAGAAGCTTCCAGACTTCGCCACCGGTGAAAGAGCCCGCGAGGTTGGTGACGGTCAGCGTGCCGCCGTAAATAACCAGAGCCGCACCTATGATTGAATCATGGGCGCCGGTGGAACGATTGATTTTCAACAGCGTGGAACTGCCCTGCTCAAGCCTTAGGGTGTTGTTGACCTCCAGAGTTCCAATTCCCGGGTGCCCCGGGGCGAGCACGGAGTTGCTGGCCATGCGCACCGAGCCATTAACCGCACCCACACCGCCGAGCAAGGTGCCTGGGCCAGCGGTGACTGAACTGGTCTTCAAGCTGCCATTCACAAGGAGCGCGCCCCCTTCGCTGACGGTTGTGTCGCCCGTATAGGTGTTGGTGGCAGTCAGAATCAAAGTGCCGGTGCCCGCCTTGGTGATGCCTCCAGCGCCGGAAACGACGCCGGTGATGGTATATGTTCCAATGGTTGAGAGTGTCCGAACCGCTGGCCCAAGATTCATTGGCCCGGCCAAGGTGAGCCCGCCGGTGAAACCGGCCCGACCGAGGGCAAAATCATTGCTGACCAAGATCGGATTCGGCAAAGTGCGAGGGCCGGAATCGTCCGCGGAGAGGGAACCACCCATGATCGTGAGGACGCCCGTCCCAAGCGCTGAGTCGTGGCCCACGAGGAGCGGCCCGGAAGCCAGTATGACCCCGCCTGCGATTTCGTTCGCGCCTGCGAGCCTGACATAATTTGCCGGGGCGGTGGCACTGCTGGTGGTGACGGCGCCGGGGCCGGAGATTTTGCCGCTGACGGTCGTTGCCCCGGTATTGTTGCCAGCATTGATCAGCACGTTCCCTGCAAGAGTGATGGAGCCGGAGAAAGTCACGCTGGCCGCCGTGCCGGAGTTCCTCAGGGTCTTGATCCCCGAACTTCCGGCAGCCACCACAATGGGATTGGGGTAGGTGCCGCTGCCAATCAGTGAAGCGCTGTTGGTGCCGGCGGAATCTCCCAGGGTAACCACCCCGCTGCCAGCTTTGCCCGGCCCGTTCACCATGCCGTCTTTGATCCACAACCCGCCGCTAAAGGTGTTGGCGCCATAGAGAGTCAATGTCCCGTTCCCTGTTTTGGTGATCGAACGCGGCCCTCCGCCCCAGCCGCTGACGGGTCCGAATTCACTGATCACGCCACGCAGCAGAAGCGGCTTGGAATTAGTGATGGCAAGGTGATCGGCAAGGACGATCGGCGCAGAGATGGAATCCGAGGCGTTTCCGGTGGTCGCTATCAGTTCCGCTCCCAGATTGCCGTTATCAAACACCAGGCGGCTGCCGCCCGACTCCTCGAGGACGAAGTTCACGGCACCGTTTAGCGAGCCAATACGGAGACGGCCAAGCGTAACGACGGTGCTTAGTGTGTTGGTCCGGGTGGAGGTGATGTTATTGGTAAGCAACGCCATCGATCCGATGCCATTGGGCACTCCGCCAGGCGTCCAATGGTCGGAGGCGTCCCACCCACCGCTGGCGTTCAGGCTCCAAGCGTTGGTTTGCGGCGGTGGCGCACTCGTGACGATATCCGAAATATCAAAGGATCCACTGCCGCCATAGTCAGGACAGATATGCCAGGCCCCATTCGCATCCTGGTAGTTGTAACTCTGCGTGGACCTGCTTTCCAGTTTGACATCATAGGCATGGAAACCATCGCGGGCATTGTCCGTAATCACGGTTTGGGTATCGAAGTTGAGGCCGAAATTCCTGCGCAGAAGATCCTTCCTTGCCTCGGCCGCTCCGCTCCGCAAGACGACGGCTTCCGCCGGGGTGAGGAGATAGTCCCACAAG
>JBBQYD010000360.1:0-5799 GCA_038209025.1 Verrucomicrobiota bacterium
CGCCTGAGATGGGCAGGGGATTCAGCTTTGCCCCGTATGCCTCGATCAAATGCTCCCATTGTCGGCGATAGCCCTCTATCAGTGTGGCAAAGGAGCCTTGTTTTGCATTTCCGGCCAGGCCTAATCCCGGCCAGTTATACGCCGTCAGCGAGTCATAGCCCTCCTCAACGGCAAGTCGGCCACCTCCAGCATCGCCGATACAAGCAACCAGATGGAGACCGGGCAAACCTGCGCTCTGGCATTCTGCCCTCATGGCGGCAAAAGCGTGTTTCACGCCCTCGCTGCCGAGATCATCCCTAAGGCGGCCTGGGGCAAAAATGATCATGATCGGTTTGCCCTGCATCTTGAGGTATTCGGGGCGCAGGAAGTAGTTCTCGATCCAGAAGCGAGTCACATTCAGGCAGTCCTCGGGCGAAGAGGTGCCGGGCGGATTGTGGTTAGCCCAAAGCAGGCAGAACTTGAGCAAATCCCGATACCTGGCCTTGAAATAGCCATCGTGCAGGGCATGCTCAAGCTGCCGGCTGCCGCGGGACCAATACCAATCATAAGCAAAAAACGTGATGCCATGCTCCACCGCCCATTTGATGTGCCAGTCTGTGACTTCGGGATCGCCTTCGCGATACGAGCCGAGCACCGGCTTGCGCTCCGGGAACCCGGCGAGCGGCTGCCACTGGCTGGCGGTACGCCACCCGGGAAAGTAATAAGCTCCCACCTCAAATGGACCACGCACCGGCCGGGGTTCCGGCACGTACCCATTTTCGGGAACCGACACGCGTGGCGTGAACGTCAATTCGGCGGAAGTGCTTACCTCCGGATGGTTGGCGGCTCGCGTCGTCAGTCGTACTGAGCCAACCATTGGCTTTCTGGCCTCCACACTCCAGCGCAGCACTTCCTTTTGATCGAACTCCAGCGCAGCGAGCTTTTGGACACGGGTCGATGGCTGCCGCAACTCCAGCCCCGGAGAAAGTTCGATCTGAGCGGCCACATTGCTGGCGGTTTCGCCCCCCGCATTTGAAATGACCGCCATGATGGAAGCCGGCATTCCGGCTCGCGCAACGGCCGGTTCCACCCCAATAGACACAAACTGTAGCTGTGGCGGTCCACTCGGGGCATCCGCGATTTGGAGGCTCGAAAGGGTGGCGGTCGCATTCGTGTCCTCGCTGGGCTGCAACCCGATGGTCAAAATCCTGCCATCCCATTCCGGCGCGTCCAGCATATCGATGTTGTAAGTGTGTTCGCGACCGTCAGCGATGATCGCGAACGTTTTGCTGTGCCAGCCGCCCTGGCGGTCCGAGGCATAATAAACCGCGCCACGCTGCCCCTTGTTGACCGCCATGCAAAGCGAAACGAAAGGGTTCTCCACCGCTTCAACCTTTAACTGTGGACTTAACAAAAAACCGGCTCCACAGCGCGGCACTTGCGGGCTTTTCAGGCGCAGCGGCGAAGGGCCGTCATTAACGGGCTCGAACCATATCCACTGCCCGGGGGTGGTCTTAAAATCCGCTTTCAAACGAGGGCTGGCTGGTTCATCGGGGCGGGAATCCAGAATGCGGATGCTGGCCAGGTCAAATCGTGCCTTGTCATACAGATCCAAGCGGAGCCGCACGAGTTTGCCCTCCGCATGCCAGAACGGCAGCAACCGATACGTGTGCCAGGCGTTGTCCCCGCGCACCGCAAACCGGATGGTCTTTTCCTGCGTGAACCCGCCAAAGCGGCCAGTGGACGTGTTGCTCCAGAAAAGTTCCGCCGTGCCGTCCCGATCCGCCCGCAGCCTGATTTCCACGAATTGAAATGGGGAAACCACGAGGCTGAGCAGGGGACCGTACTCGAGGATGGGGTCTGCCCCCTTTGCATAAAAAGATAATGCATCAGCGGTTGCCGTTGCGGGAGTCAAATCACCGTTTGGCTGCCAGCCTTGCAGACCGTTGGAGGCTGTGAGGTTCCATTCCATCAGCGGCTGCTCATTTGCGGCCCAGAGTTGGGGGGCCGGCCAGAACCAAACGCAAAGACCCATCCATACCGGGGGCAATTTACTCATGGCCTGTCTGGTTATGCCGGTCCAGGAAAAGAAAAGTGTCGTCCACATGCTTGGATGAGAATGAGGCTCTTCATCCAAGAGTTCAAGGATCGTGCGTACGAACTCGAAAACCGTTCCGGCCGGCATGCGCAGCTTTACGAAGGTTGACGTGGGTTAAGGTTCCTTCCAGAATCGGGGCAATTGAATTCTTGTGACTTGAATGCTAATGGCTGTGGCTGGCGGAAGCCGGCGCGGGCCATCACCTTATGAGCGAACTGGGGGTACACCGGCCGCGCAACCTGGATTGGAGGCGCGCCGCAGCACTGCTCTTTGGTGATTGGGGCACGAGCAAGGCCTACGTGATCGGCCTGGCGTTTGTCGCCGCCGGCTATTCTTCTTTTCCGATCATTGTGGCAGTCTGCGCTTTGACGGCGGTAGTTGCCTATAACTACGTCATCATATGCCGGGAATTTCCGGATGGCGGTGGTGTCTATTCTGCCGCGCGTCATCAAAGCCGGCTTCTCGCTGTCATGGGGGCCTTGTTGCTGGTAGCTAACTTCACGGTCACTGCGGCGATGAGCGGTTGGGCCGCCATGAGTTATTTCGGAGTCGGCGATAGCTGGACGAGGTGGGCGACGATTGCGGTGATAATCCTGGTCGGGACGGTCAACTATTTCGGCCCCAAACACACCGGCAGCGCGGCCGCCGCCCTGGCGGTTCCGGTGATCATCGTGGTGTGGCTGATCATCCTGGCCAGCCTCCCGCATTTGACCACCGCCAACCTCGAACCATCAGTGCAGGGTTTCAAAAAGAATTGGGTAGCCTTCGTGGGCGTCATTCTTGCCCTGAGTGGTGTCGAGGCGATTGCCAACCTCACTGGCGTAATGAAGCTGGATCGTGGGGCTACAATGGACGATCCAAAGGTCGCCACGACGGCCCGAAAAGCGATCTGGCCGGTGGCGGTGGAGGTGGTCTTTGGCACGATCCTGCTGGGTTGGGCCATGCTGTCGCTGCCCCGGTCGATGGAGCCAATCCTGCAAAACCGCTGGGAGGACATGGTCCGGTTCCTGGGCGAGCACTATTCCTCCCAGCTCATCGGCCCCCAACTGGGCGCCATTTTTGGCATGATCGTCGGCGTGGTGATTGGGTTGTTGCTACTTAGCGCGGTCAATACTGCGGTGGGTGCGATGATCGGACTGGTCTATATGCTGGCCAGGGACGGCGAAATGCCGCGCGGGTTTGTCCGGCTGAACAAGCACGGCGTGCCCTGGGTGCCGCTCGTTCTGGCCACCGTTCTGCCTCTGCTGGTGGCCGCCGTATCCCCGGATCTTGAATCGCTGGCGGGTTTGTATGCCATCGGCGTCGTGGGTGCCATTACGGTCAACCTGGGCGCCTGTACCTTCAATCGGCAACTCAAGCTGAAGCCCCACGACCGCGCGATCATGGCCCTGACTTTCATCGTGCTCTTTGCCGTCGAATTTACGATTGCCAAGACGAAAAACGACGCACTGCTTTTTGCCTGCTGCGTTCTCGGCTTGGGACTCAGCCTCCGGGCTTATGCGCAGAAGCGCGCCGGATTAAAGACCCTGACACTCCACCATGAAATCGCCGCGCACGTTGCGCCGGAGTTTCCGCCCGATTTTACGATCAAGCTGAATCCCGGGCAGTCCATTCTGGTCGCGGCCCGCGGACTAACCCCCGTGCTAGGCTTTGCCCTGGAGGAGGCGCGCTTGCGCCAGGGCCCGCTTTACGTCCTTTACGTCAAGGAACTGGCGGTGAATCTCCCCGGGCCGCTCAGCGGTGGTGAGCGGCCTAAATGGCAGAATGATCCCGCCGCCGCCAAGATCATGTGCAGCCTGCTGGAACTGGCCCGCGAGCACAACGTGCGTGTGGTTCCACTTTATGCGGTGAGTGAAAACCCTGCCGCCACAATTCTCGATCTGGCCGCCACCCTGGGCGTGGATATTCTCATGCTCGGTGCCCGGCATCGATTAGGTCTCGCGCAGCTCTTCAAGGGTGACGTTGCCAACCGCGTGGCACGCGAACTTCCGGAGAATATCCAACTGCTCATTTACGGTTGATGCGCGGCGGGCGCTGGGGAGAGCGCCCGATGGCAGACCTTTGCGTGGGGCGTAATCTGCTTCATGAAATGGAAGCGTGCGTCCAACGAGATGTCTCTCTGAGCGTCGTGGGTGTGGCTGCCGCCGTCATCCTTGCGAGAGCCGCAGAAATCAGACAGGTAATTACGTTAACAAGTTTACAGCATAACAACGGTTTCAAGCCTGATGAATGTGCATGCGGGTTGTCAAGAGAACATGGATGATTGAGAGCCCGAAACCCGAATCAGGTCCGGCCTTCCAGAGGTCCTGTTTGCGCCGCAGCCGATCATTCCCGGACGGTTGGGTATCCGATGCCGTTCCTGGAAGCGCCCGGCAACCTGCCCGGTGCCAATGCCAACTGACGCTCAGGCTTGCCTTGCGGTCGTGGCAACTCTTTAATGGGACTTGTGACCTGGCGATATCGTATCACTGCTCTCCTGTTTCTCTCGTTTTGGCTGGCCGAGAACCTGCAGGGTGCCGGGCCGGTCAGTCTTTGGTATCAACAGCCTGCTCTCAAATGGGAAGAGGCGCTTCCCCTTGGAAACGGTCGTCTGGGAGCAATGGTTTTTGGTGGAGTCACCCACGAGCGCATTCAGATGAACGAGAATACGATTTGGGCAGGCCCTCCATATCCCCAGGCGAATCCGGGCGGACCGCAGGCCCTGGCTCGCGCTCGCCAGTTGTTTTTTGCGGGCAAATTTGCTGAAGGCGAACAGTTGGTTAAACGAGAAATGCTGCCCCGGGCAGTGGAGCCGCGCAGCTATCAACCCCTGGCGGACCTGATTCTCGAATTCCCGGGCCACGAGGATTTCACGGACTATCGACGGGACCTGGACCTGCGCACCGCCACCGCCAGCACAGCCTACAAGGTGGGTTCGGTGACTTATCACCGTGAGATGCTGGCCAGTTTGGCGGATGACGTGCTGGTGGTGCATCTGTCCGCGGATCGCCCCCGGCAGGTGAATTGCAGAATTTCGCTGGTGCGGGAAGCCGCGATGATTCGGAGCGACGGTCGGGATGCTCTGGTGCTGAGTGGGCAGGCGGCTCATGGTGAGGATAATCCGGGGGTGAAATTCGCCTCCAGAGTCGCCATTTACGCCGACGCCGGCACAGTGCTTCCCGAGGGGCAGGCAATAACCGTGAGGGATGCCGATGAAGTGACCCTCGTGATAACCTCCGCCACGGACTACAACATTGTTCACCCGGAGCAGCCTCTCACCCGGGACCTGGGAAACAAGTGCAAACGGGATTTGCGCAAGGTGGGCAGGAACTATCGGCAGATTAAGGACCGGGCCGTCACCAGCTTTGGGCGGCGCTTCAATCGGGTGGAACTCGATCTGGGCCCCGGCCCCGACCGGCCCACGGACCAACGACTCGCCGCCCTCCGCGCCGGTGCCCAGGACGAGGACCTTGCGGCGCTCTACTTTCAGCACGCCCGCTATTTGCTGATCAGCTCCTCCCGGCCGGGCGGGCTCCCCGCCAACCTGCAGGGTCTTTGGAATGAACATCTCCGGGCACCCTGGAACAGCGATTACCACATTAATATCAACCTCCAAATGAATTACTGGCTGGCGGAGAGCGCCAACCTCTCCGAATGCCACGATCCGTTTTTTGATTATCTCGAGGGCCTGGTCCCTGCCGGGCGCAAAACGGCCCGGGAGGTTTTTGGATGCGGCGGGTTTT
>JBBQYD010000361.1:0-5793 GCA_038209025.1 Verrucomicrobiota bacterium
GCCAACGTCAGCCAAAGCCCCACTACCAGTCACTTACCGATTTCCAGGCCGCAATGGGCGAGGATAACCTGACCTTGGCAATGGCTTTCGTTACATGCCGACACCCAAAGTTGTGAAAACCCCTTCATGCATACGCGCTGCCGCCGAAAATTCAATCTAAAACAGGACTTGCTTTCCCGTCAGGAATTCGTATTGTTGTCGAGCTTTCAAACGGAAGCGAGCGTAGCTCAGCCTGGTAGAGCGTCACGTTGCCAACGTGAATGTCGAGGGTTCAAATCCCTTCGCTCGCTCCAATTTTTTTGCGGAATCCCTAGTGTGCATTTACCGAAAGATTGGCGGCACCCCGCCACACTTCGGTCTAAATGGCACCCGCCACACTTTCGTTTCATTCCGAAGCGCCTAAACGGCTGCTCCATTCGGGGAAAAACCCGCCATCCGTTTCTGGATCACTCGCCTTCCTGATCCCGCAGACCGGAGTTCCTCGGCTACAGCTCTGCGACGTTCTTGCTCCATCTGGGGATTTCGTATCGATCCAGGTGTTTTTAGGAGCGACCGGAGCCTGCGGTTACTCGGCCAAACCTTCTTTATCAGGCAAAATCGAACAGTTTCTTGGATCTCATCCTTCTCTGCGACTTCACGCCGTCGCCTCCGCCCTGATGCCGCTTCGCGGTAGCGCTGAACAAGTTCGGCCGCCAATTGTCTGCAACGTGACGCCACATAACCACTGTCCAACTCCCCGTATCTGCACAACGAGAATAGAGAGTATGGAAAGCGCTGCGACTCTTTAACCGAACTGCCGTGGCAGCAGGTTCGTGATGGGATCACGGTCAAGCTGCTGCCAAAAGAAGGCGAGTGTTATGTGTTTGCCCAGAGCCTGTCACGGATCGACAAAGAACGGGCAATGCGCCGCCGCCAGCTCAAGGCCTTGTGGAAGCGCTTGCCGGAGCTGGGGCAGGTGAAGAATCTCAAACGGGACGAACTCCTGATGAAACTGGGTGCCGCCCGCCAGGAATGGCCGACAGCCTGGCGCTTAGTCGCCATATGCGTGCCCGGGAAGGATGAAGAAATCAACGAGCAGACTTTGCGTGGCGTTTGCGCAAAGATAAGCTGCGGCTAGTGCGCCGTCGCGAAGGCCGCTATCTACTGCGGACCAATCTGAAAGAGGACCGAGTTGAAGCGCACATATTTGTGGCCTTTCTGGCGTATTGCCTGCCTGTGACCTTGCGCCGATGGCTGCGAGATCTGGCTCCGGGGCTCACGCCGAGATCCGTATTGGAGAAATTTGCGGCGGTGCAGATGATCGATGTGCATCTGCCGACGACCGATGGCCGGCATGTGATCTTTCACGGGAAGGGCGGTCTTTTCGACCGAAGGAACCGATAATTACTGCGGCAACTCACCCGAGACTCGCTTCCTGAACTTCGGTTCGCCTATATCTTACTTTCCGTTCGCCAGTCCGTTCGCATTAAAGGCGTCCACGCGCCAGTAGTATTGGACGCCGCGATTCAACGCGTGAGTGGTGATGCTGGTCTTTGCCGTGGCGGGCACCTGGAACGTTTGAAAGAGTTGGTCGCGCGCCGGGCCGAACCGGACCAGGTAGCCGTCCGCATCCGCGCTGGGCTGCCATGAAATGGTCGCATTCCGGTCGTCTTTGGGGTCGCGAACAACTCGTGGCGGCGAAACGTCCTGAGGTGGCAAGCCGCCGCGATCGCCAAACACCCGGACGTCACGCAGCGCGAACTTGCCTCCCTTCGGCATAGTCCGGCACTCAATCCGCAGATACCGGAACATTTGAGGACGCGACAAGGGGATGTAGTCATGCGGACCTTTGCACACGCGAACCTCCTGGTCTCCGGGGTGCCACCACGATGACCCTGCATTGCTGCCCATGATAGTGTATACGTACGCTTCATCATTCGGTGGTTGGCTGCCATTCGCACAATCCTGCTCGGCGAAGTTGACCTGAATAGCGTGAACTTCGACCGGTCGGCCGAGGTCCATGTGAAACCATTCATTCGAGTTGCCGGTTTCGGCGGACCACCAGGTTCGACAGTTCTCATCGGCGGCAAGCCGGGGTTCATGATTGGTTAAAGAAGAGGAAGCGGAACATTTCCTGTTAAACGATTGGACCCACCACCCGGCCAGCGGGGAAGCGCTTGGATCGCGTTTTCCCACCGGCATGACCTGCGGATAGTCGCCCAGCGCGGTTTGGGTTTGCATGCGTCCGGCACTGTCGAACGTGACGGGGAAGAGCCCGAGACGCCGTTCGAACAGATCATGGACACCCACCCACATGGTGGTCACACGCCACCAGTTCCCGTGACGATCCTGAAAGACGCAACTGTGACCGGCGCTGCCCATGAAGCCGCCGACCTTCATCGAAGCGGGGGCGTAAGGCACGTCCTTGAATGGCCCCAACGGCGAGGTGCCTTCCATCACGGTATCGCAATACCACTGGGTCACCGTGCCTGGGGTCGCATACTGCAGGTAATAACGGTTGTTGGCCCGGGTGAGCCATGCGGCTTCCTGGCACGGAAGCCAGGCAAACCGATCAATCCACGAGGACGCATCGACTTCATCCAGCAGTTCACGGCGGCCGCGCTCGTAACCGCCGAAAAGGTTCGCAAGATTGGTGGCCGCCGGACGCAACTGGCGCTCCGTCCCGGCGATCTCTTTCCAGGTATAGGTGTTTAGTTCAAATACTTTTGTCGGCTGACCGAGCCCGTGATACAGCCAGGCGCGTCCTTCATCGAAGAACAGCATGGGATCACCCGTGGCCCGAAGTTCGCCGCATTTCTCCCAGCGGCCCGAATCCGGCTCCGCCGTGCGCATCACCGGCACCGTGCGTGACTGTTTGCCGCGGCTCATGCGGATGAAATACACATGAGATCCGTCGGTTGCCACGGCGGGTGCGCAGTAGGTCCCGCGATCGTTGTCCGACATCAGCGGCCACAGGTCTTTGGTGAAGAGAATGTTGGTCCAGGAAAGCAGGTCGTCCGATACCCGGTAGCCTGGAACGTCGTCCGTGGCGAACAGATAGTAGCGATCTTTGAAAAGCACGATCACCGGATCGGCGCTGTGCCGGTAACCCTTGCGGTTCCAGCCATAATCAAGGTTCAGCGGATTGCAGAACGTGCGCGGCTCCGCCCCGAGTGTCAGGATAGGCAGCAGAAGCAATCCTATGGTTGTCAGAATCCTTGTGCTCATGTTACTCATCGGTGTCGGCAGTGAACCACATCCCCCCCTCGCCCGCCATTCACAATTTACCCGAAAGCACCCGCCCTCGAGGTCTCCCCGACTTCACGTTTCACGCTCAACGTTTCACCCCCTTCATCGTTTCCAGCGATGTTCCGGTAGATTCTATCGATTAACACCTTTCAAGCTGATCGACACCGCCGAATGCTACGGCGACCACCTTTCCGAAAGCATGGTCGGCGATTACCTGAGCCGGCGCGATCGTTCCAAGTGGATCGTTGCCACCAAGTTCGGCCATCACTTCAACCGGTTCATGGACCGCATACAGGACTTCTCGGTCGCCGCCATGCACCGGCAGCTTGAAGGGTCACTCCGGGCGCTCCGTGCCGAGGCCATTGATGCTTACCAGTTTCATTCGGGATTCCTTCTATCAGATCTTAAATGGCGCGCCCGCCTGTAATCAGCGCTGCGCGGGTGAGACCGTTGCTGTAGGACCGCTGAGGTAGCTAACAAGAAACTCTACCTGGCAACTGTCTTGGAGACTAAATTCTCGTCCACGAATCCCAGAATCCTGCCGGCCACGGCGGAATCGTGCCGAACCGAACCTCACGACTTACAGGGTCGCTTGGGAGACAGTTTCATTGCCGTAGCCTTCGTGAACACGTCCCATGGGCGATTGGGCATCATCCACTGTTTGAACCAATCGGGGCCGGCGCCGGGCGGGACAACGTGCAGGTTCACCAGATGGAGTTTCTCTCCGGGTAATGCGAGGTCGGCGGCGGACAGGCCGGAGCGGATTTCGGTCGGCGTGCGTCCCAAAAGCTGGCAGCAGTGGTCCGCCAGCACGCCTGCATCGTGCCAGCCAAGCCGGTAGGCGATTTCTTTCACCGCGAGGTCCGTGCCGCGAAGCAGGCGCACCGCTTCACGCAGCCGGACGCGGTTCCGGTATTCCATCGGACTAAGCCCAAACCGCAGTTTGAACTGCCGGATGAAGTAGTCCACGCTGAAACCGTATTCGTGCGCGAGTTCTGCGACGCGGATCTGCCGTGCCAGTTCCAGTTCTAACCTCAACCGCGCGTGCTCCCACGGCCCAAGCCGGGCACCGTCCTGCGGGGAACCCGAAGCAGCCTGCACGATGAGCGCGAGCAACTGATGAACCGCGGCCACGGCGCGCAGCCTGTGAAGGTCGCCTTCCTGGTCCAGTTCGAGCATGATCGTCTCGATCACCGCCCGCATTTCCCCGAAGTGCTCGCCTACAGCGAGCCGCTGGGGCAACAGGCCGATCGGGTCGAGCCGCAACGGCCAGCGCTGGCGCGGCGGCGGAGCCAAGGCGATCGCAACCTGGTAAATCACGCTGCCGGCGGTGACGCCGTATTGGTTGCGCTCAGCCGGGGGGAAGCATACGACATGGCGTGGTCCCGCGGTGAACTCGCCGCCGAGAGTGCGCGCTTCGAGAACGCCCGACTCGATCAGGATGAATTGATGATGCTCTGGCATCCGGTATTCGAACCGGATGGGTTCTGGAAAACGGTAGCACCCGGCCAAATCCACCTGAGGCTGCAGGTCTGCCAGCCGCAGAAACGGCTTTGGCGTTCTGGATTGCCGCGTGTTCACAGGGCGATCTTGTGGGTCAGAAAGCCGATTTTCAAGGCCCAAATTGGTTTGTCTCGCCGGACGCTTGGTGGAAATTGAAGTAACGAAATTCGCAATATGGAAACGAACTACAACGTTTTGAAGTGCCTCGCGGCAGCGGTTCTGGCCCTCGCCCCCAGCATGGCAATAGTCCACGCCGCATCAATCACGATCATCAACGGGAACTTTGCGAATCCGGATCTGGGTGGGGCGTGGTATTCCACTACGATTGAGGACTGGACCACGGTAGTTACCGGACCAAACGACTCGGCTGCGTATATTCTGAATGGCGCGTATGGCAACACCCATTTTCCCGGACGATTCGCAGGCCTGCCGACGCAGTTTTTTGCCATCAACACAAAGAATGCTAACGAGGGTGTCGTCTCCTGGCAGGCGCCCTCGGGTCTGACCGTCGAGGCGAACAAAACCTACACGCTGTCCGGCAAGGTCTGGCGGGATAACGGCTGGAATTACGACAACGGGACATTGCCTTCAACACCCCAGATTACCTATCAAAGCTCCACCTATGACCTGGTGCTGCCCACTGGCCGCATCGGGTTTGGTCTCGCCATCGGTGGTTCGACCTCGTTCGAGTCGCTCGCGGGGGTGACGTTGAGTTCCAGCACGCCCACGCCAGACGGCACCGGGCCGGCGACGTGGACCTACACCTTCACAACGGGAGCGAACCCCGGCTCGCTAGGAAGCGCACTTCGCGTCTATCTGTACGGAATGAATGATGCAGCGCCCTCTCCTTCCGGTGCCATGGGTGCCCTTGCTTATGACGATATCATCTTGGATGTTTCGTCGATTCCCGAGCCCCCAGGCCTGGTCAACGTCGGTAATCCGGCAAACCTTCTGGCCGGCAAGACGGTTGCCGTGTCGTCCGAATTCACTGGCCCCGCGAGCGCAGTGGTTGACGGTTTGGCTGCCGATGGCACCGGCGATGCCCCTTTTATCTTTGGTGGG
>JBBQYD010000362.1:0-5791 GCA_038209025.1 Verrucomicrobiota bacterium
TATCTCGCTCAGGACCCGTTAAACGAAACCAGGGGGGAAATAAATTGTTGCAGGCTTCGCATTGCAGTCTTGCTGACATCAGCCGTCGTTGTAGAGCCTCGAATTCAGAGGGAGAAAAAGTCGCGATGGTGGCCATGGAAAGCTCGATATAATCAAAACTCAGTTCCTTAAGATCCTCAATAATTTCAATGCCAGGATCTTTTGATGTTCGGGCGAGCATACTCCCGCAACAACCCCACCTCACCGTTCTTCAGCCTTGGCATCTTTGTCCCAGCCGCTGGAAATCAGCTCCCGACAGAGTTCTTCAGATGCATTTCGAATGGTATTCTCAATAATTGCACTCGCTTGCCCGGCGTTATGTTCTGCGACGGCACCCCAAATATCACGGTGCCGGGAGATGGATGTCTGGCCCCAGGATTTTGCCCAATGAACATCTCTCTTGGCTACAGAGCGTGCTTGTCGAGTTCTGGCCCAGAGGCCTTCAATGAGTTCCTGAAGTGGTTCATTATCGGCAAAATTGTAGAGAGTACGGTGAAAGTCCCAATCTTTTTCTATAAACCCAGTTATATCTTCTGTTTCAAGAAGCATTTTTTGCTCTTCGATGATCGTCTTGAGTTGGTTGATGCCCTCGACTGTAATCCTTTCACAGGCCAAGGAAATCGCATAACTCTCATTGATACGACGAAGTTCGAAGAGATTTTGCACAATCTTTGGAGAAACCGGCCTGACAATGTCGCCCCGCTTTGGGATGCTAACAGAAAGCCCGCGGCGCCTCAAGTCCATCAAGGCGTCGCGGACAGGAACTCGGGAAACCTGAAACCTATGGCATAAATCCATCTGTACTAGCCGCTCTCCGGGGAGCAAAATTCCATTCTGAATTTCTTCGGCAAGTCGGTCTGTAATAACTGATGCCACCGTCTTGAAAGATCTCATGTCGATGGCATCTGGAGATATGTTCATGACTGTTCCTTGTAACATTTTTATGTAGCGTGATACTGCAATACAGTGTACCGTACTTTCCATTCCTTCTTCAATCCTGGTAGGCGAGGACACTCCCGTGAAGTCAAGTTTACAGACGAGAATCGAAAAGCATCCTCCCTCACTAGCACAAGGATAAGCAGATCACTTCTTTCGATGCTTAATCCGTTTTTGAATTACTGGCCAGAATGTCGAGAACAAGATCACCCCGATCAAGACCAAGGAGATTGGTCTGGTGAAAAACCCGAGCGGGCTACCACCGTTGAGCATCAAAGTCCGGCGGAGGTTGAAGTCGATCAGCGGTCCCAGGATCATGCCAAGGACTAAGGGCGCCCCATTGAAGTTCAACTTGTGGCAGATATAGCCCAAGATGCCAAAGGCGAACATAATGCCAACGTCAAACGAGGAAGATTTGATGCCATCAGCCAGACTCCAGGCCTAAGCAACCAGGTTTACGCCGTGGTCCTGAATACCGGTGAAATTCAACTGCGCACCCGAAGCGCAGAATACCTCACCCTGACCGACCTTGCCCAACGGCCCCTGCGTGCCGCCGGCCTGGTGCCCGGCGTTCATCAACCCACTCCCGCGGTGCGCTATACCGCCACCTGGCCAGACCCGGTGGCGATCCTGAAGGCGGGCGAGACACTCACGTTCGCGGGCGGCGAATACAAGGTGGATTACCCGGCCGCGGAGGGGTTGCCAGGCGTGGTGGGGTGGGCGGCAGGCGAAGTTGTTTTTGACTCGCTTAACCCGTTCATGGATAACCAGGCGGCTTTCCGGAACTACACCGCCCGCCTGGTCGCGCCATTGGATGAGAGATACGTGACCTTGACCGAAACCGATGCCGCCGCGCTTGTAAAAATAATTCAACCCGCCACCGGTGTCACGCGCGCCAAAGGCACACGGTGGCAATTCCCTGATCTGCCGGCCTCACTCGGCAGACGCATCTCCTACGACTTTTTGAATCGCCGGCTCGCACTCAAGGGCTTTCTAAACGACAAAACTTTGGGGGATAGCACCCTGACCGCCACGCCACCGCCAGTTTACGTATTGGAGCCGAACATCCTCACACCGGCGGAGCGCGATGTGCTGAGCGGCCTGGTGGCCCTGCCGGCGTGGCAGGCTGCCGTCAGTAATCTGTTTTCGATGAGCCGCAATCCGGCCCGCCTCAACGACCCGGCCACCGAAGGGAATGATGCCGCCGCCTACTTTGTGGGATTGGACCAGGACGTGAGACGTGCTCAGGACGGCACCCCCATCCGGAACTCGGCCGGGGATATCATGCTGTTGGGCCCCGGCACGGCAGCGTCGGCCCGCGCGCTGGGCCCGGGCCTGGCCCTGGTGCCAAGTCCGGCAGCGCTCGATCGTAACTCACCGTTCACCGAGGGTTATGTCACCCTGGTGGAGAATAACAACCCGGAGGTCGGCGGTCCCATCACCCTGCACATTGTCAAGGTCAGCAAGGAATACCGCTACCGCGGGGCGGTCAAAACCATCCTGTCTGATAATGTTTTCGACGAGAAGGTCACCTTGCGGCACTCGGGTGATTTTGGCGCCAACACCGAGGATATCGTTTACCAGTGGTTTTACCGCGAGGAAGACGGGACGGAAACCGCACTGCCTGCCGGCGGCCCCTGGCGAATGTTCCCGGACCAGAGCGACAATTTGATTCGCGGATTGGGCATGCATCAAATCAGCCTGGAAGGCACCGGCGGGCTCTTGCTGGGAGATAATCTCTTCTTCGTCCGCTACCGTCACCGCAACGACACGCCGTCGGGGGGGCTGAACTCGACGGATTGGACCGGCACAGAATGGGACACCAACGGCCGGTTTGAGAAGGAGTCGGGCCAGATAACGAAAGTCGGCACGCACTGGGCCGGAGCGGCCAACTCGCCGACCGTGGACGGCGAATACAAGCCTCAACTCGTCATGGGCTGGATCAAGCGGGTGCTGGATCGGGTCAATCCTTACGAAGCACGCATCAGCGATTTCCGCAATGAATCCGCTCCCGCAACCTATGCCAACATGATCCAGGAGGTCGGCCAGCGCTACGAAGGGCCGGTCGCGCTCAACCCGGACAAGAATGTCATCGAAAACGTGGGTCTGATCGAGCTTTACGAAACCATTCTCAACCGGGGGATGGACCTGAGCATCAATCTATCTTCGCCGATCACCACTCCGGGCATCAACATGGCCCTGCAGTTGGCCGCTACGCGCATTTCCGACTTGTACATGCTCCTGGGTAATGAAGCGTACAGTGATGCCCAGACTCCCACCATCGCTTACGGCGACGATTCCATGGATTTCGCGACCGACTATGGCAACGTCGCATCCTCCATGTTCTCCTTCCAGAACCAGGTGGGCTCGTTGCTCGAGGAGGAGTTGTGCCTGATGCGTGGCGTGCCCGAATCCTATGGGCGCCCGGTCTATAACCGATTGTTCTGGAACTTCACCAAGAGCCTCGGGGAGGCGGCCTACAACGTGAATTACGACATCACGGATTTCAACCGCGACGGTTTTATCGACGAATCCGACGGCATGGCACTCTACCCACAAGGCCACGGTGATGCCTGGGGCCATTATCTCACCGCCCTTAAATCGCATTACCGGCTCCTCCAGCACCCGTACTACAACTGGGTGTCACGCGCTGAACAATACAACCTGCTCGACGTCGTCATTAATGTCGATTACCTCGATGAGCGGCGGTTTGCCGAGGCGGCGGCGGCCCGGGCCAAGGCCGGCGCGGAAATCGTCAGTCTGACCTACCGCAGCCGCTACGTGGAAGATCCCGGCGGTCAGTGGCAGGGTTACACGGATATCGATTCCGACCGCGCCTGGGGCGTGGATGGCTGGGCCCGGCGCGCGGGCCAGGGCGCCCTTTTCGATTGGATGACGGCCAACGCGATCGTTCCCTCTCAGGACACCAACTCCCAGCACAACGCACTGCAGAAGATCGACCGCGGCACCGTCACCGCGATCCAGACGCTCGCCGGAGAATTGGGCGAGATCCAATCCCAGTATGACAACGCGAACAACGGGCTTAACCCGCTGGGCCTGGCGCCCGATGTGGTGCCCTTCGACATCGACGCAACCTTCAACGCGGTGGGTTCGATCGCGCAAATAGGCCGGCCCGCAGTCCAGGGCCAGGGCCATTTCAACCAGATCTATGAACGGGCGGTGGCGGCGGTGGGTAATGCCCGCACCGCGTTTGAGAGCGCGTCCTTCATGGCGAGCCGCCAGCGCCAGGTGATCGAATCGGTTGACAGCTTCCGCCAGGAGGTCATCGAGCGGGACCTGGACTTCCGCAACCGGCTCATCGAAATCTTCGGCACACCTTACGAAGGCCAGATCGGAACAGGCAAAGCCTACCCCGCCGGCTATTACGGCCCCGACCTCATGCTGTGGATGTATGTGGAGGTAAACGATGTCAGCAGCGATACAGTCCCGCCCTCGTTCACGAATGTGACCGCCTGGGTGACTGGTTTCAAACAACAGTTCACGGCGGCAAATGCGGGAACCGGGGTAAGCGATTTCTCCAACCTGAGCAGCAAGTATTTCGCGGGCGACTTATCAGGCGTGACGAATGTTGATCTGCTTGACTATGGCGTGACCAATATCCTGGCTCTGACGAACCTGCCCATCACCGCCAGTGGTTACACCTTCCAGGCGCCCACCACCTGGGGCCGTCGGGCGTCTCCCGGTGAGTTGCAGTTGTCCATCTGCGGAATGGTTCAGGCTCAGGCCGATTTGCAGTTGGCCATCGGTGACTACTTCGCGCAGGTACAACGCATCCAGGATATCGCGGATCTTCTCGCGGCCAAGCATGGGCAGGCAGCCGAAACGATCTCGATCAAGAATGCGCGTTTCACGACCTTTATCGTGCTCAATTCGGTTATTCGAGTTCTAAAAGCAGCTTCCGCGACTACCCTCAGCATGGCTGAATGGGGCAAGATGATGGCCGAGGCCACCAAAGAGGGATTGCCCAGTGTCGCCAGTCCGTTTGTTGTGGACCCCTCCGGCGTCGCCCGGGCTCCCATTTATTACTTCCGAGCTAATATTCAAAAAATCCTGCGGGTAGTCTCAATCGTCACGGATCAATTGGCGGAAGTGGCCGGGGCCAGCAAGGAGATCATTGAACTTGGCGGGGACATTTCAATCGATACCGAAAGCTTCGAATATGAAATCCGCGAAAAACTAAAGGAGCTGGAGCAGGCGCTGCGTGAAGAGCGCCTGTTGCGCGTGGAAACGTTCAAACGCCTGGAGGCTCTGCGCCAGGTTTCCGACAGTTACCGACGCACCCTGGAAGGCGGGCGGCGGCTGCTGGATGAACGGCAGGTGTTTAACATCCGGGCGGCAGGCCTGGTCCAGGAATTCCGCTACCAGGACATGACTTTCAAGGTGTTCCGGACCGACGCCTTGCAGAAGTACCGTGCCGCCTATGACCTGGCGGCCCGTTACACCTACATGGCGGCGAAGGCGTTCGATTATGAGACCAACCTTTCTCCCGACGACCGGGGCTCCGCGTTACCCCTCCTGACGGACATCGTGCGGTCGCGCGTGGTGGGCCTCATGCAGGATGGCGAACCGTCCGTGGGCGGCGCGGGGTTGGCCAACGCCTTGGCCACGCTGCGGGACAACTGGAGCGTGCTCTCCGGCCGCATGAGCTTCAACAACGCGCAATACGAACAGGAATTGATTTCGCTGCGGAAAGAATTGTTCAAAATCCAGGAGAACGGGACCAACGACCTTCTGTGGCGGCAAACGCTGAAGAAATATCGGGTGGACGATTTGTGGCTGGTGCCTGAATTCAGGC
>JBBQYD010000363.1:0-5763 GCA_038209025.1 Verrucomicrobiota bacterium
ATCACCAATGCAGCGCCGAATTCCTCACCGGTGCCTTGGCAAAACCCGACCAATTGGCTATGGCTCACGAATTGGCCATCGATTAAATCCCGCGAACCGGGGATTAACGGGCTGGAGCGTGGGCCCGGTGGACCAGGGTCAAACGTTCCGCGCCCAGGGGTTTACGAGGTTTTTCCCTATAGTGCGCTGGTGCTGGTGCCTCAGGGCCATGGGGATGACCCGATGATTCGGCGCCCGGTTGGACCGGTTGGCAGGATTCGCACCCACGAGCCCGACCTGACTTTGCTCCCGCGCAAACCGTCGGGGCCCTCCAAAGTCAACCCAACCCGGAAGTAGGCTTTTTTCTGCCGAAGTCTGCCACCTCAGCGCGAATCGGTTCCGGTCGAAATTGGGGATTTCGTGTCAACAAGGTGTCAGCAAGATTCTGGATTTCCGGTTTGCTGTCGGGCGGATTATTTCGTTTCGTACCCGGATGATCGATTCAGTTCCCGAGAGTGGCAGTTCCGCGCCAAAAACAGACAAGCCCCGTCGGCGAGCGCCCGGCACCGGGGGGTCTCCCGCCAAGCTGGATCGATTGCCGCCGCACTCGGTTGAAGCGGAGCAGGGGGTGCTGGGATCCATCCTGCTGGACCCGACGGAGATGGCGATGTGCATTGAGCGGCTGAAGGCGGGGGCGGAGGTGTTCTATGATTTGCGGCATCAGACGATCTATGAAGCGCTGGAGAAGATGTATGACGCCCGGGAATCGATCGATATCATCACCTTGCAGCAGCAGCTCAAAGACCGGCAACTACTGGAGCAGGTGGGGGGGATCGCGTATTTGTCCAGCCTGCCGGACCTGTCGCCTTCAGCGGCGAATCTGGCGTATTACATTGAGATTGTGCGGGAGAAGTATCTGCTGCGGAAGGTGATCCAGGTTTGCACGGGAGTCGTGACGCGGGTTTACGATCAGGAAGGGGAGGTGGACCAACTGCTCGATGAAGTCGAACGCGATGTTCTGCGGCTGAGCGAAAGCCGCGTGGAGACACAATCCACGTCGATGAGAGACCTGGTTCGGAAGGCGATCACCACGATCGAGGATTTCCATCAGCGGCAAGGCATGCTGACGGGCATCAGCACCGGGTTTCGGGATTTCGACAGGATGACCAGCGGGTTTCATGGGGGCGAAATGATTGTGATCGCGGCCCGTCCCTCGATGGGGAAGACCAGTCTGGCGATGAATATCGCCGAGCATGTGGCGTTGGAAGAGAAGCTGCCGGTGGGGGTGTTCAGCCTGGAAATGACCTCGGAATCGCTGGTGCTGCGCATGCTGTGCTCCAGGTCGAAGGTGAACATCAGGAACATCCGGGATGGGTTCCTGGCCGAGCGCGATTTTCCCAAGCTGACCGGCGCGGCGGGCAAGCTGGCCGGTGCGCCTTTGTTCATCGACGACTCCTCCGGGCTCTCAGTTTTGCAGTTTCGCGCGAAGGCCCGGCGCATGCACCAACAGCACGGGATCAAGCTTTTCGTGATTGACTACCTTCAGCTCCTGCATTCTACTGCGCGCCGAGCTGAGAATCGGCAGCAGGAGATCGCGGACATATCGAATGGCATCAAATCCTTGGCAAAAGAGCTGAATGTGCCGGTGATCGTTCTTAGCCAGCTCAACCGTGAGCTGGAGAAGGACAAAAACCGGAAGCCGCGAATGTCGGATTTGCGCGAATCGGGCGCGATTGAGCAGGATGCCGATTTGATCGGCTTGCTGTACCGACCCAGCACCGGTGACGAGGAAGAGAGCGGCTCCCCGTCACAGGAAGATTCGGTACCGGTGAATCTGTTGATAGCCAAACAGCGCAATGGGCCCACTGGTGATGTGAACCTGACATTTGTTAAGTCGTTTACCCGGTTTGAGGATGCCGCGAAAGTCAGCGACGAAGACGTGCCCAATTGAAAAGACTAAAGATAAACCGTGTGTGGCGCCTGGGCGGGTTGATCCTGCTTTTAGGGATGCCGTTGGTAGCCGAAGCCCAGCCCGCCACCCTGACGAAGGTGGCCAAGGTGGAGATCAGGCATGTCGGCCCCACCGCCGTCAGCGACGAACTCATCCGGGCCAACATCCGGGTCAAGACCGATGATCCTTACCGGCGCACCGCCGTTGATGAGGATGTGCGGAACCTCTACGCCACCGGTTTGTTTTACAACATCCGGGTTTCTGAGGAGACCTCGCCCCAGGGCGTCGTGCTTACCTACATTGTTCAAGGAAAGCCCCGGCTCACGGATGTGAAATTCACGGGCAACAAGAAGTTCCGTGATTCCAAGCTGCGCAAGGTGCTCACTTCCAAAGTTGGCCAGCCGCTGGATGAGCGGAAACTGTTTACCGACTCGCAGGAGATTCAGAAGAAATACCAGAAGGCCGGCCATCCCAGCACCGAGGTCAAGTATGTCCTCAACATCGATGAAAACGCCGGGCGCGGCACGGCCACCTTCGAGGTGACTGAAAGCCCGAAGACCAAGATCATTGAGGTGGATTTTGCGGGGGCTCAGGCGTTTTCGCAAAAGAAGCTTCGCAAAGTCATCAAGACCCGCCGGCATTGGATGTTCTCCTGGATTACGGGCAGCGGCTACCTGAAGGATGACCAGTTTGAAGATGACAAGGAGAAGTTGGCGGAGTTTTACCGGGATCACGGCTACATAGATTTTGAGCTGCGCGACGTGCAGATAGAAAAGCCCACGACGAAGACCATGGTGCTGAAGCTCCAGGTGTATGAGGGCCGTCAGTACAAAGTCGGAGCGGTGACGTTCACCGGCAATAAAATCTTCAGCCTGGGAGATATCACCAACGGGCTGCGCAACGTGCAGGAGTTTCGCAATGGGAAATACAAACCCGGCGAGCACAACCTGCCCATGGACGTGGGCGATACCTTCACCCCCAAAGGACTGGGCAAGAACCTGGAGGCGGTGGAAGACTTCTACGGCTCCAAAGGCTATATCGATGTCACCTCGGGATCCAAAAACCTGGTGGTGGCCCGCGTGCCGAACATCGAGCGTGGCACCATGGACCTGGAGTTCAAGATCGACGAAGGCAAGCAATTCAGCATTGAGAAGATCGAGATCCACGGCAACACCAAGACCAAGGACAAAGTGATCCGGCGCGAGTTGGCGGTGTCGCCCGGGGAAACCTTTGACATGGTCCGCGTCAAGGTCAGCCAGAAGCGCCTGGAAGGCCTGCAATACTTTGAGAAGGTTGACGCCCGGGCGGAGGATACGGATGTGGCCCGCGGGAAGGATCTGGTCATTGGGGTGGACGAAAAGAACACAGGGAATATCAGCGTAGGCGCTGGTTTCAGTTCGGTGGACTCGGTGGTGGGTTTTGCGGAGGTCAGCCAGGGGAATTTTGACTTGTTCCGCCCCCCGACCTTCACGGGTGCCGGGCAGAAGTTCCGGTTGCGTGTGCAGGTGGGCACGAGACGCCAGGATTACCTGGTGTCGTTTATCGAGCCCTGGTTCCTGGGCAGGAAGCTGGCGCTGGGTGTTGATTTGTACTACCGCGAGCTGAATTTCCAGAGCGTGGATGATCTTTATGACGAAATTCGGGCGGGTGGCAAGGTCAGCCTTACGCGCGCCCTGGGGAGCGACTTCCTGATCGGCAGTGTCAGCTACACCCTGGAAAATGTCGGGATTGATTTGAACAAGCCGGAGGTTGATATCCCGGATACCATTCTTCAGGAGGAAGGCTATTCGCTGCTGTCCAAAGTCGGGCTTTCCCTGGCCTACGACACACGTAACAGCGTCACCCTGCCAAACAAGGGGCAGAGAACTGAATTGGCCACGGATATCGCTGGCGGGCCGTTTGGCGGGGACCGGGATTTCTACAAGCTTGAGTTGCGCAGTGCCTGGTACTTCAAGGGGTTGTTCACCGGCCATGTGCTGGAGCTGGTTGGGCGTTCCGGGGTAGCGGAAGCGTATTCCGGCACCAAGGACGTGCCTTTCTACGAGCGCTATTACCTGGGCGGACTCTACACCTTGCGCGGATTCCGCTACCGCGGCATCAGCCCGCGTGAGGATGGTTACAATGAACCCATCGGCGGCGACACCTACTGGTTTGGCTCGGCGGAATACAGCATTCCCATTATTGAACGTTTCCGGTTCGCGCTTTTCTACGATATTGGCAACGTGCAGGCGGGCAGTTATGACTGGAATTTCAGCAACTACAGCGATAACTGGGGTGTGGGCCTGCGGTTGAACCTGCCGATTGGTCCGTTGCGATTGGATTACGGCGTGCCGATCAATCACGACGAATACAACGGGAATTCGGGAAGGTTCCAGTTCGGGGTGGGTTACACCCGGGAGTTTTAGGCCTCCGGCCGGCCGGATGAGACCTTTTATCTGATTGGCATCGCAAAACGGTTTTGAGATTCTGATGGTTTGATGAACTTTATGAAACACTTGCTAAGAAAGTTGATTCCGGCGGTAGTGGCGCTTTGTCTGTTCAGCACCTCCGCCCTGGCTCAGGGGAAGATCGGCACCATCGATCTGCGGAAAGTGTTCGACGGCTACTGGAAGACCAGACAAGCCGATGGCGGCTTGAAGGAGCGGGCCGCGGACATGGAGAAAGAGCACAAGAACATGATCGAGGACCTCAAGAAGGCCGAGGAAGAATACCGATCAATACTCGCCGGTGCCAATGACCAGGCCGTGTCCGATGAGGAGCGGGAACGCCGCAAGAAATCCGCCGAGGACAAACTGCGGTATATGGAGAAGCAGCGCGAGACCATCAGCCAATATGAACGCCAGGCCCGCACCACCCTGGACGAGCAGCGCCGGCGCATGCGGGAGAATATCCTCGGCGAGATTCGTGCCGTGGTGAATGGCAAAGCCAAAACCGGCTCGTTTACCATGATCCTCGATATAGCGGCCGATAGCATCAACAACACGCCGGTGGTCATATTCACAAATGGCGAAAACGATGTGACCGATGACGTGCTGAAGGAGTTGAACGCCACCGCTCCGGCTGCTGGCGATCTGACCAAGCCGGTCACTGCCTCACCGGAAAAGAAGGACGACAAGAAAGACGGTAAGAAATAAGCATTCGCTTCACCAGCTATCCAGCCGGGCATCCGCCCGGCTTTTTTAGCTTTTGCTCAGCCGCTTTACCGGTTTTTCGAACAGCATCCGGTGAGCTTCCGCCAGGATGACGGGTATCAGGCTGGCGAACGGGCTGTTGCGAAGCACGCTGGCTAGCTGGCCGCCGGCCGTGGCGGCGTTCTCGCCGGGAAACCAGTGATCTCCCTGGCCGAGCAGGTTGTACCTCATTTTAGCCCAGTCCATCAGGTCCAGCGCTTTTGCGTGTGTCCAAAGGCGCAGAATTTCCAGCACGTTGATTTGTCCGGGAACCTCGGTGTACTGGGGCAGGCCTTCCGGCCACCGCGCGCACCAATCCGCTCCATGGACGCGCTCCAACTCGCCTCTCAACCGCCGCTCGATTGCGCCAATCGTTTCCGGGATGCGATCATAAAACTCGAGCGCGCGGACGTGCTCGTCGAAATCGGAGGGCCGCCTCACGCCGCAACTCAAGGTATGCACCTGGGGGCGGGCAAGACAATACAGCCCGTTGAACTGCATGGGAGTCAGCGGCGAGCATAACTGAACCAGTTTGGCTGGGGGGCTGTAGAGTTTGCCGCCTTTGTCATTGGGACTGATAATGAACACCCCCATGTCTCGCGACGTTGCTTCCTCGATGGCCGGCCAGTTCAGACTGTTCACGAAATACCAGTGCAGGTTCAC
>JBBQYD010000364.1:0-5721 GCA_038209025.1 Verrucomicrobiota bacterium
AAGTAGTCCAGGCGGCCGATGCCGCCAGCGTCGTCACCCCCACGGTGACTCATTTCCAGCTTTCCAAAGCGCTCCTGGATCACGGACGCCATGTGCTCGTGGAAAAGCCCATGACCGATCAAGCCGCCCAGGCCACCGCCCTGGTCGAGTTGGCGCGGGCCAAAGACTGCGTTTTGCAGGTGGGCCACATCGAACGGTTCAACCCGGTCTTCAACTACCTGGAGAGCGTTGCCACCAACCCCCAGTTCATCGAAGTCCATCGGCTCTCCCCCTACCCCGCGCGCAGCACGGACATCGGCGTCGTGCTCGACCTCATGATCCACGATCTCGACGTGGTGCTCGCCTTCGTGAAATCACCGGTGGCCAGCATCGATGCCGTGGGCATCCCCGTGCTCAGCCAATCGGAAGACATCGCCAACGCCCGCCTGCGGTTTGCCAACGGCTGCGTCGCCAATCTCACGGCCAGCCGGGTGAGCCCGGAGCGCATGCGTAAAATCCGGGTGTTCAGCGGCGGTCCCATGACCAGCTATATCTCCCTGGATTACCGGGCTCAGGAAGGCTACATCTACCGGATCGCGCGCGCGGGCGAATCCGAGAGTTCCCTGTTCAAGAAACTGCTCCAGGCCAAAAGTTCCAGCATCGTCAGCGAATTTGCCGGAAAAAAAATCGTGCGCGAGCCAGTGCCCATCACCAAGGAGGAACCGCTCAAGCTTGAGTTGATCCATTTCGTGGATTGCATTCGCGCGCATCAGACCCCGCGCGTGAGCGGCGAGTCCGCCCGGCTGGCTCTTGAACTGGCATTTGAAATCACCCGCCTGGCCCGCGCCTCCTGGGTGGGCAAACACGCCTGAGAACCGCGCAGATGAAGCCGCCTTCGTACATGGTCATCGCCGGGGAAGCCAGCGGTGACATGCTCGCCGCCGAGTTGGTCGGCGCCCTGCGCGAGGAAACCATGGCCGCGGACCCGGCCACCTCTGCCGGCCATCAGCCGTTATTCACCAGCCTCGCACCCCGGTTCATCGGTGCCGGCGGGCCGCGCATGGCCGCCGCGGGCGTGCAAATCGAAATCGACATGACGGCCCATGCCGTGATCGGCCTGGCTGAGGCGCTCAAAAAACTGCTGGAATTTCGCCGCTTGTTCCACCAGTTGCTGAAATCCGCGCTGCGCCACACGCCTGACACGCTGCTGTGCGTCGATTTCTCCGGCTTCAACCGGCGCTTCGCTCATGCGCTGAGACGCCGCGCGCGCGCTGGAAGGTTCCAAAACTGGAACCCTCAAATCGTTCAATTCGTCTCGCCCCAAGTCTGGGCATCCCGTCCGGGACGCGCTCGTTTGATGGCGCGGGATTTTGATTTGCTGCTCAGCATTTTCCCCTTTGAACCGGAGTGGTATGCCCGGCACGCCCCGGGTTTACGGGTGGAATACGTGGGGCATCCCCTGGTGGACCGCCATGCGCGCGCGCCCATTTCCCACCCTCGCAATCCGGCAGAACCCCAGGTCGTGCTCCTTCCGGGCAGCCGAGCCGGAGAACTGAACCGGCATTTGCCGGTGGTGTTTGGCGCGGCGGAGCACATCCACCGCCATAAACCCGAAACCCGGTTCACGATGGTCCTCCCTGAAGCGGGCCTCCTGGCCCAGGCCCGCAATGCAGGCCTCCCCGCCTTTGTGTCGGTTCAACTTGGCAAGCTGCCGGAGGCCCTGGCTGCCGCCGACCTCGCCATCGCTTCCACCGGCACGGTCACCATGGAATGCGCCTGGTTCGACGTTCCAACTGTGGCTCTTTACAAAACCTCCTGGAGCACCTATCAAATCGGGAAACGCATCATCACCGTCAACTTCCTGGCGATGCCCAACCTGCTGGCAAATTCCCAGGTCTTCCCTGAGTTCGTGCAGGACGCCGCCACTCCCGCAGCCGTGGGGCAGGCCGGCCTCGAGTTGCTGAACGACCCGGCCCGGCGCGAACTGATCCGCAAACAACTCGCCATGGTGGTCTCCAGCCTGGGTCCCCCCGGTGCCACCCATCGCGCCGCCCGCGCCATTCTCTCCCTGGCGGCAGGGAGGAAAACCTGAGCCACCTCAGCCGCCAATAAATCGGCCTCCTGCTCCGCCAAAGGCGCCCCTGCGGTCAGGCAACCCGGGCCAGCCTCAAAACCTCGATTATTTCCTCCTTGGACTTCGCCAGGCGCAACTCCGTCAGGACTTTCTGCTGTTCCGCCAGGCGGGCCACCGCCGCCAGCAGGTGCAGATAGCTCGCCGCGTTCGTAGCCGGCACCGCGATCAGAAAGACCAGGTCCACTGCCGCCGAACCGCGCGCGCCCCAAGTGACCGGTTCCGACGCGCGGCCAAATGCAAACCCCAGCTTCCCGACCGCACTCATCCGGGCGTGAGGCACGGCAATGCCTGACTCCAGGGCGGAGTTGAAAAGCAATTCGTGGTTCAGCGCGGTATGATAAAACGGAAGTACGTCCGGCACGCAGCCCTCGCGCTGCAGCGCCTGACTCAACTCATGTATGATCCCGGCCGCATCACGCCCAAACACGGTGGGAACAACCAATCCCGTCCGGGTGTAGTCGGCCAGCGAAGCCTGCGGCGCTGCCACTGCTTGATGGTCAGTCAGCATGAGCCACCGGCTTGCGCTTCCGCGGTTTGGCTGCAGTCTTCGCCTTGGGCTCCGGCTTGGCGGCGGCGAGCGTTTCCTCAAACTTTGTCTCCGCCGCGTCGGGAACATAAAGATAGCGACCGCAGGATTCGCAAAGTTGAATATCGGTCCCTTGGAGCAGGGTGTTGTATGCGCCAATCGGCAAACGCATGTGGCAGCCGGTACAGACCTGGTTGCGCACGATGGCCATGCCTTTCTTACCGCGCACCACCAGTCGATCGTAATGACCTAGGACTTGGTGCGGTATTTGCGCACGCAACGCCTGGAGTTGTTCGTCCGTGACTTGATCGGGCGCTTCTTTGAAGTCAATAGCTTGGAGCTTGAGCAGTTTCGACAGCAGGTCCTTCATAACGGCGTTAGGTGCTAGTTCCATGCCAGTATTTTTCATTTCTTTGTAAGCTTCTGATGGATAGAATTATCCGATTCCTGTTCAAGGCGTATCTGGGGACGCAAAAATTGAGTAATGCGAGAGAAAGTGCAGGTTTTGCACGCGACCCACGCAACCCGTGCAGACTCACAATGGCCGACACCGCCCTCCTTGAACGGTGCCGGCTTGAGCCCCTTGCTTGTTACTTTTTGCGTTGGTTGTTTTTCTTACCCTGTTTAGGGGTAATCTGTGCGGGCGCCGCTGGAGCCTGGGACGGGGCCGGCGCTTGAGCCGGAACCGAAGCGGGTGCCGTGGTCGCCGTGCAATTGCAGGCAGGTGTTGCGGAAGTGTTCTCGTTCATAATTCGGTCAATTGTTATCAATTGTTTCAGGGCTGAATTGTCAGCCGTCTCCCTGTTTCGCATTGACCGTGCCACTTCGCATCAAAACAATCTAACACTTGATCTGCAGCTACTTACGCAATCCGATCAATATTCCATTCCGGCAGATACCGGTTTTAGCGCAATAGCTGCACCCCACCAAATTGCCAACGTGCAATCGCCGCTCTGAAGGTCTCGTTCTTGGGCCCAGCTCAATTTTCCAACAGCCCGTAAAGCTTGAGCTTGTATTGCAGGGTCCGCCGGCTGATCCCCAGGGCTTTGGCCGCCGCTTCCCGCTTATTCGTCACATGCGTGAGAGTCTGTTTGATGAGCATCTTCTCCACCTCTGCCATGGGGGTGCCCGGGCGCACCATAAAGGTGGTCGTCGTGCGATCGTAAGCGCGAAGGAAGTCGGGCAACTCGGCCACATCAATCACCGCATTGCGGCAGGTGACAACCAGGCGCTCCACCAGGTTCCGCAACTGCCGCACATTGCCCGGCCACGGGAACCGCTGGCACAGCACCATGGCCTCGGGCGACAACCGCTTCCGACGCCGCTTGTGTTTGGTGGAAAACTGCTCAAAAAAGCTCTCCATCAGCAGCGGTATATCATCCGCCCGTTCCCGCAGCGTCGGCATTTGAATCGGCACAATCTGCAACCGATAAAACAAATCCTCACGAAACCTGCCGGCGCTTAACGCTTCCTGGAGGTTCTTGTTGGTGGCCGCAATAATCCGCACATTCACGTGAATCAACTCCGACCCGCCCACCATTCGAAACGCGCTGTCTTCCAACACCCGTAACAGGTCGCCCTGCCCCTTTGGCGACAAATCCCCGATCTCGTCCAGGAACAGCGTGCCCTTATCCGCCAACTGAAACCTTCCGGGCTTGTTCGCAATGGCACCGGTAAATGCGCCTTTCACATGCCCGAACAATTCCGCTTCGAGCAGCGGCTCTGCCAGGGCCGCACAATTCACCGAAATGAACGGCTTATCCTTCCGGCTGCTTTGCAGGTGAACCGACCGGGCGACAACTTCCTTCCCCGTGCCGCTCTCACCCTCGATCAACACGGTGACATCGCTGCCCGCGACTTCGCGCACCAGGCCGGCCACCTTGCGCATGGCTTCGCTGTCACCGATGAGCAGGCCTGGGGACGGCGCAGCCTGCAGCCGCTGTCGGAGTTCGCTGTTCTCCGCCATGAGCGCCTGAAATTCCAGCGCCTTATCCACCAGCGCCCGCATCCGCCGCAGATCAATCGGCTTGGGCAAATAATCGAAAGCCCCCTCCTTCATCGCCTGGACCGCGTTCTCGACTGTGCCAAAGGCGGTCATCAGGATGAAAATCGTGTCATGAGCCCGCGCCCGGACCTGGGTCAGCAATTCGAGGCCGCTGAAACCGGGCATCTTCAAATCAGACAGCACGAGGTTGTAGAGCCGTTCCCGGCACATTTTGAGCGCGGCATTCGGGTCGGTGGTCGCATCTACCATGTAACCCTCCCGCTGCAAGGCCTCCTGCAACCCGGCACACAGCCCTTGCTCATCATCAACCACGAGAATATGAATTTTGGCTTTATCCATTTTGAAGTTCTTCGGCGGTGGGAGGTGCCGGCGTGGCGGCCACCGGCAACGCCATGGAGAAAACCGCGCCGCCCTCCGGCCGGTTGCGCGCCTCCAGTTTGCCGCGATGCGCCGCCACTATCTGCTGCGCAATCCACAAGCCCAGCCCGTGCCCTTCTTCCTTCGTCGTAAAATAAAGGTCAAAAACCGAGCCGAGTTTGTCCGGCGGTATGCCGTGGCCGTTATCCGCCACCTCAATGAGCACCGCCCCGGGCCCGGCGGTGGCGCGCACTTCGATTCGCCCTTTGCGGTCAACCGCCTGCATCGCGTTGATCACCACGTTCAGCAGCGCCTGCAGCAACCGCACCGGGTCGGCCATGATCATCGGCAACGGCTCGAGTTCCGAAACCATCTCAATCTCGCGCGATTCGGCTTCGGGGCGCAATAAATCGCACACTTGGGCAACCATGGCGCTGACAGCCGTCGGTTCGGGGTCGATTTGCGACGGCCCGGCAAGCCGCAGAAATCTTTCCACGATGCTTTCCAGGCGGTGCAATTCTCCACGAATAATCCCCAGACGCGCGGCTACTGGGTCGATTGCCTGCGGGGGGAGGGCCGCCAAATCTTCCTGCAGCAACTGCACGTGGATATCCAGCGAGCTGAGCGGGTTCCTGATCTCGTGCGCCAGCCGGCCCAGCAACCGCGCCAGCAAATCACGCTTCTCCGCCGCCGCCACCTGGGCGGGATCGTTTGCGGGTG
>JBBQYD010000365.1:0-5715 GCA_038209025.1 Verrucomicrobiota bacterium
CCAGCCGTCTGGGTGAACGAGCCGTCATACGTGTTCAAACCTCCCAATACCCAGCTACCCGTGCCTTTTTTCTCGATTTTCCCAAAAGCCGTGCCGTCGCTAATGATTCCCGTGTAGGTCTTTTCCCCAACCGAACTCGGCTGATTGACAACCAGCGTTCCGGAAGCGGAGTAAACCGTGTTTCCTGCGCCGCTTACGGAGCGGACTTCTGAACTGATTGCGCTGCCAGATGCGGGGTCAAAGATTCCAGGGCTATTGATGGTGACCTCAGTACCGATGGGAAGCCGGTTACTGCTGGTTCGGATTCTGAGGGTGCCATTGTTGATAATTGTCGCTCCTGAGTAGGTGCAGGCCCCCGCAAACGCCAGGATGCCAGCCCCGTCTTTGGTCAATGGGCCAGTGCCCGAAACGCTCGTGGTACCCTGAATAATGTTAAGCACGCCGGCGGCGTTGTGCGTAAAAGTCCCGCCACCATTCAGCTCGATCACCGCATTCGTATTGACAAAGGAACCAGCGGCACCTGCATTCGAGGTGCGCAAGGTTCCTCCGTTCACAATATACTTGGAGCCAGCCGTCATCGATATCCTAGCGGAACTATCCGTGCTTAAGGTCGCCCCGGAATTAACGGTAACAGTGCCCGCGCCAACCACGGCGGCTCCGCCGGCAAGGGTTACGAAACCTTCCTCCACCAGAATCGACCCGACCGTTTGATTCCCGCTGATCGTCACGGTATAAGCCCCGCTGGCGTCCGAACCAGCCGCGAAGATCGCGTTGGCGCCGGATGCCCAGGCGCCCGGGGTGGTGGTCGTCCCGTCGGCGGTGGTATTCCAGAACGCGCTCGTGCCCCACGTGCCGGTCGGAGTCGCGCCCGCTCCGTCGGTCGTGCCGTTGCTGTCCCAATAGAGAGTCTGCGACTGCAGCGGCAGGGTTAAGGAGGTTAAAATTCCAACGATAGAGATCAGGGAAGTCGCTCTCTTCATATTTTTTTCTTCTGATTATAGGCGTTTCTGTGGCGATAATAGGTGGTGACACAAGACAGTCAACTATTTTATTGCAGCCAGTGCGGCTTTTTTTGAAGCGAGCGAAAAAGTGAAGATAAGCCTTGACTCTTCAAGCTTAAAGGTCTTTAATCCGGTCAACGCTAACCCTATCAACCATGAAATCGATGCGAAAAACTGTTGTTGCCGCGTGTGTGTTGGCCTCGCTGGCTCAAATTGGTTCAGCCCAAATCTTCCAGGATGATTTTGAGTCGGGGAACATGAATAAGTGGACGAGTACCGCCACGACCCCCAATCCCCTGACAATCGACAACACCCTGAATGTGGCGCCTGCGGGTGGCACCTATAGCGCCCTCCTAAATACTTCAGCAGATCGGATGCACCACAATATCATCGCCGACAACGGCGGGCTCGAAGTGGGCAAATACTTCCTGTTCACCTCATACTGGTATGATGAGATCGGCACTGCCACAAGATTCTTCAATGAAGTTCGCGGATATAGTGGCGGGACAGGAGTTCCCAACGGGGGAACCACGGCAAGCGGCTCCCTGGCGCAATTGCTAGCCATCGGAAAGTATAACTCGACCACCCTGGCTGGGGATACTTATGACGGCACCAAGTACCAAGCCAGAGTGGTCTTCGGCACCACCACCGGATGGTTCAATTTGAACGGAGCTGGGGCTCCCAGCCGTTCGACGGGATGGCACAAATTCGCGATTGAACGGATGGACGATGGCACCACCGTGAACTTCTACGTGGATGACATCCTGAGTCGCACCATCGTCGGAACTGCCGCTGAGACCATCGACACCGTGGTGCTCGGATCTGGCCTGGGCTCGACAATTGGAAACGCATGGACCGACGGTATTTCACTCATTCCCGAGCCGTCAGCCATGGCGCTGGGTCTGGTCGGCCTCGGCCTGCTGCTGCGGAAAAAGCTGGCTCGCTAATAAACACATTTCAACCTCAAAGGCCACCCTCAAGGTGGCCTTTTTTTTGGTTATGCGCGGCGCTGGACCGTCGAGGTTCGCCCGTCGTTGTTGGACGGGTCGAGCCACCACGTGCAACTCCGAGACAGTCCAGGGAAGAACACCACGCTCCGGGCTTCCCGCCGGCTTTGCCCGTTTAAGATCATCCACCCGCGCGAGACGGGCGGGGGAGCCGTCTCTGCGCGCAGGAGAAGGTGGGCACGCGGGGGCACACCCGCCAAGGGGCTATGGGCCCTTGGCGTTTTCGCTCACCCCTGGAGCCGCCAATGCGCCTGGCGCAGCACGGCTTTAGGTGAGCCTTTCATCGCCTCGTACCAAACGGTCAGCAGCGAGCCGTCGTTCAACTCGACCGTGCTGGGATAGCCCAGATCGCCGCTGGCGCCATCCCCGGAAATAACAAATGGCTCTGACCAGGTGCCGCCCGCATCCGTGCTTAGGCGAGCCTGGTTGCCGAGGGGGGCGCGGCGATGGCCATACGTCATCAAGAGCTTCCCATCCCGCAACCGTGACACGAAGGAGGGCAGTCCCCACACCCCGATGGAGCGGGGCACCGACCAGGTCTTGCCGCCGTCCGTCGATTCGGATTGGAGGGTTTCATTTTCGTTGGGTTTGTTGTGATTCCGAATGTGAACCAGGAGGCGCCCGTTGCCCGCATCGACCCCATGCAGTTCGTGGTACTGCTTCGTGTCATCACCCGGGCGCGCGGGGATGGCCGCCAGCCAGCGCCAGCTTTGGCCGTCATCGATCGATTCACACACCCCGACCCGCCGCGCCTTCGTCCAGAGTTCCACCCCCGGGTAGAGGAGGCGTCCATCCGCCAATTGGATCGGCCCGTGCGGGCTGTTAACGATGGTGGGATAGCGTGCCGACCACGTCACCCCGCCGTCCGTGGAGCGGATCATCCAGTGCCCCAACTCGGAGGTTCGCTGGCTGGCAGTGAGCCGGTTGTGAGCCGCTTTCCAGGCGCTGAGGCGTTCGTCCGGCCACGCCCCCGCATCGCCCGGTTTCTTTGCCTGCGCTTTTTCGAGGCTTGGCTCATACGCGAGCGAGGTGAACCAGGAGACCAGGAGCGAGCCGCGCGTGGTCTCGACCACACCGGCATCCCGATCGTCGATGGCGCTGTCGCTCAGCACCTGGGGCCAGCCCCAGTTCCGCCCCTGGTCGGTGGAAACCATCAATTCAACCCGTCCGAAAGGGCAGACGTGCTGTTCGCGTCCGCCCGAGCAGACGAGGAACAATTCGCCGTTGCGCCCCTGGGTAACGGTCGGCCAGCCGTGGTATGCCTGGGGCTGCCGACTGATGACCCGGGTTTCGAGGAGTTCGATTTTGGGGGCGGCCTGGGCGGTGTAATGCGCGCCCAGGGTCACGGCGGCGGCGGCCAGCCCGGTGGTGCGGAGGAATTGCCGGCGATTCATGGGGGTTTCGATTTCGTTATTCATTGGAAAAATCCTGGTGCTCAGTGGGCTCGTGCTGGTGGGTTTAGGGCCGGGCCTCCCGCGTCGGCGGGAAAAGCTCGCGGCATCATGGGTCAGGCACGCTTCCAGGCACCTGAAACCATTACTAACTCCGGAAAAGAGAAGCAACCCATGATTTGGTGGGTGGTTGCGGCGTTGCGGACGCCGGCCTCCGCGGCTGGCAGCCTGGTGCTGGTCTTCCCGGATTGGGCCAACGGCTACACGCTCCAGACCAGTGCCACCGCCGCAGCCGGCTCCTGGACAACCGTAACCGCCACGCGCAACCTGATCGATGGACGAACCGTCGTCTCCATCCCGATGGGAACCACTCCCGCGTTCTTCCGCCTGACCCGATAACCGGCGTTGTCCTCACAACGGCTTGCATGCGGCCTCCGCCGCATGCAAGCCCCCCTTGCCAGACGGGGCTGCCCCGTTGCCTGCCCCAATCCGCTCCGCCGCCGAGCTGGAACACTTGATTATGTTCCAGAGTTGGCGAAACTTTAATCTGGTTGGACCGGCCAGATTATGAAAGACCATGCACAAGCGGTGTCGGAGGTTTTGCGGGCGGCGGTTTACGCGGCGGCCCAGCATGGCCTTCAAACCCGCAAGGACAAGTCCGAGGCGCCTTACATCAACCACCCGATTGGCGTGGCCGAACTGTTGTGCCGGGTGGCTGGGGTGGCGGACCCGGCCGTGCTCCAGGCGGCGTTGCTGCACGATACGGTGGAGGACACCATCACCACCCCGGAGCAGCTTGAGACCCTCTTCGGGTCCCGGGTGCGCGTCATCGTCATGGAGGTGACGGATGATGAGTCGCTCCCCAAACCTCAGCGGAAACAATTACAGGTGATCAACGCGCCCCGGTTGTCGCACGAAGCCCGGCTGATTCGCATCGCGGACAAGATATACAACTGCTCCGAGATGCGTCCGGATTCCCCGGTGAATTGGAACCGGGAACGCAAGCTGGATTACCTGAACTGGGCGTCAACCGTGGTGAACCGCATACGCGGAACGCACGTGGAATTGGAAGCTCTCTTCGACAAGACGGTCACGGAACGAAAAACGGCCTTGGAATGAAGCGGGGGCAGGCCCGCGTGCCCGATTGGGCCTGGAACCGGGGAAGGATAAAAAATGGTGCGCGCTGCAGGATTCGAACCTGCGGCCCCTTCCGTGTGAAGGAAGTGCTCTACCACTGAGCCAAGCGCGCAACCCAAGGCAGCTTAAAGTGAGTTTGCCGCCGGGGCAAGAAATTTTGGCGCCAGGAGCTTTGAACGAATCACCCCTTCGGGTAACAGTTAGTTTTGGCGCACGGCGTAGGTTGAATGTATTTCAGCGGGCATCGGCTGGCTCCGATTCGCTGAACCATCTGGTTGAACCAAGCCGCTTTGCGGCGAGGGTTCAAATTCCATTTGACCGGAGGGGGGGGTCGTACTTACCGTGCGGTAGGTTTTTCGGTGCACAAAGCTTACCCACAGGGCAATCCCGAGACGCAGCGGCACATTTTGCAGGCTGCGTTGCATAGTTTTGCCGAGAAGGGCTACGCGTCTGGCGTTTGCGTCCTTCATCGAGGCGCCCGCACAAGTGCCGCAGTCCCAGTTGTGCCCGACCAAGGGGAGGCGGAATTTCGATTATTTGAAGCACCTGCTTGCGCAAGGGCAGGCCGGGGGAGGGGTGACCCGGGAATTGAGCGCGGAGGATCTGGCCATGGGAATATACGGCCAGTTGAACAGCTACGTGCTGGTGCGCCTGTTTTTGCCGGGGCAACCGCTGGACCACACGATGGCACGCCAGATCGTGAGGCTTTTTTTAAGGGGCGCGCGTGCGGGTGGAGCCGAGCCCAAAGCGCGCCGGCGAGTGATAACGAAAGGTCGGAGCGCAAAAGACCCTTTCCGAACATCGGCGAAAAGGAAGAAAGCTGAGACATGAAAGTTAGAATTTTAGCAGCGATCCTGGTGGTGGTTATGGTGGTGGGCACGCTGGCCGGGATCAAAGTGATGCAGATCAAGAAGATGATCGCGGCCGGCAAGAACTTCAAGGTGCCGCCCGAGTCGGTCTCAACCGTCGTGGCCCGCCAGGAACGCTGGCAGGACACACTGACCGCTATCGCCTCCGTAACCGCCGCGCAGGGGGTTACCATCACCCCGGACATCCCCGGCACGGTCACCGAGATCGCGTTTGAGTCCGGGACGGTGGTGAAAGCGGGTGATTTGCTGGTGCGCCTGGACACCTCCACGGAGCAGGCGCAACTGGCGGCGGTGCTGGCCCAGGTGGAAC
>JBBQYD010000366.1:0-5706 GCA_038209025.1 Verrucomicrobiota bacterium
ACTTCGTGGGTTCGCAGGAGAGTCAAAACCGGGTTTTGACACCGCAGGCGCGCATCACGCACCAACCCCGCGCGGCTTCATACAAAACGAATCCGCCGGCGGCCACCAGGGCCACGCATATCCAGCCATCAGGCTGGCTGAGGAGCAGGCCGGCGGCAATCAAGGCAGTTCCGCCCACGGCGCGAATAACCCGCCCTTTGAATCCCAGGTTCGGAGAAAGAAAGCGCTTCATAAATGATTTTTGGTTGGTTCCTTGCCGGTTGAATTTCCGGCCCCAAGCGCCCTAGGTTTTCGCAAGGTGCGCAATTTGTCCAATTCCTGGTAGAGGTCGGTGAGGTCCGGCGGGAGAATCGCACCGATTGCCGCGAGGCTGGACGCATAGGCATCTGCCGCCCGGCCACCAACCAGAATGTGGGTGGCAGGCAGAAACCGTCGGAGCGACTTCAATTCGGCTTCAAGCGTGGGGTCGTCCTCGGGATACACGATGCTCAGCGCCACGGCTCGCGCCTCGTTTTGCAGGGCGGCGCCGGCGATCTCCGCCGCAGGCAGGCTCGTCCCCAGGTATATGACGCGCCAGCCGAGGTCATTGCCGGCGGCGGCTACCATTACCGCACCCAGTTCGTGCAACTGCCCGGCCGGTGTGGCCACGATCAGCGTGGGCATGTCCTTGCTGAAAGCAAACGGCTTGTAGCTGCTCACCAGGAAAGTCCGGATCACCGCGCTGGCGAAGTGTTCATGAGCGGCCGTTATCGTGCCGTCACGCCAAAGATTGCCGATTTCCCGGGCCAGCGGTCCCACAAGCTTTTCCAGCAGCCCGTGATGTCCCAGGGCGAGCAACCCGCGCTCAAGCACCGCTTCGAAATCAAGGGTGTTCAAAGTTCGCACGGCGGTGACACTCAGGAAAAGCAGATCGGCCCCGGGCGCTGATGAACGGGAAACGTCTGTGTCCGGCGGTGGCGTGACGCTGCCCAGCGCCGCCAACCGATCGTTAGGCAATTGTGCTACATGGCTGATGCTGTGCCCGGCGCGGGTTGCGTTACGCAGCAGCGCGAGCCGTTCCACTTCCGCCTCGGTATAGAGCCTGCGGTTCGTGTCTGTCCGTGCGGGCCGGACGACGCCATAACGCTTCTCCCAAATACGAATGGCGTGGGGAGTCAGACCAGTGCGGCGGGCAACTGCTTTGATCGAATAACTCGCTTCTGACATGACCAACAAAATAGACAAATATTGCACAAAACGCAAACATAAAACTTTTTTGGTTTTTTTGTATCACGGAAGTAGTTTGTAATAGATTGTGCTCAAGTATAATACATTTCAAATAGCGCCATGGGATCGGCAAAAATTTGACAACGGCAACACCACTAGACATATTATAGACATGTTTAACGGAAATTATCTTACCGCCGATGGGAAGTCAGGGCTGCGGAGAGGACCCAAGACGCTCAGAAAGGCGAAGGGGAGTCAAGGGAGCGCACGCCAGACTGCGCGCAAAGCCGCCCGTGGAGGATCCCTTCAAAGCGGGGTCGGTGCGGGCGTGGCGCGGGGCCGCGCGTCGGCGAAACCAGAGACTCAGAAGCCCGTTGACCGCCAGAATACTGTGGAAACAAAACCGGAAGTCCAGCGAGCGGACGCCGAGTTGGCCAGGCAAGGGCCGGTGGGGACGGCGCTGGCGAGCTATTTTCGCGAGGTTGGGAGTGTGCCGCTATTGACGGCTCAGGAAGAGATTGAGATGGCCAACCGGATCAAGCAGGGCGACCTCGCGGCCAGAGAGCGGATGATTCGGGCTAACTTGCGCCTGGTGGTAAAAATTGCGCGGGAATATGAGAATCTTGGCCTGCCGCTGCTGGACTTAATCAGCGAAGGAACGATTGGGTTGATGAAAGCCGTGGATAAGTTTGACCCTGCGAAAGGGGGCAAACTTTCCACGTATGGTTCCTGGTGGATCAAACAGCAGGTTCGCCGGGCGCTGGCCAACCAGGGTCGGACCATTCGTTTGCCGGTGCATGTGGAAGGGCGCCTGTACCGCCTGGGAAAGGCCGAGGCGAGGTTGCGTGAGTTGCTGGGCCGCGAGGCGACCGACGAGGAACTGGCGGATGAACTGGACACAACCGCCAAGCGGATCCGGCGTTTGCGGGACGCCGCGCTGCGGCCGGCGTCCCTTGATGCGCCGGTGGGAGAGGATGGGGATGCGACCATTGGCGATCTGGTGGGTGATGAACAGGCCGCCACCCCATTCGAGAAACTGCGTGACAACGCCGATCATCATCTGCTGCGCAAGCTGATGGACAAGTTGCCGGCGCGCGAGGCTCAGATTCTACGAGCGCGCTTTGGGCTGGATGGGGGGGAGGAAGAAACGTTGGAGGAAATTGGCGTGCGTTTCGGGCTGACACGTGAGCGCATTCGGCAGCTTCAGAATGAAGCCTTTGAGAAGTTACGCGAGATGCTGGAGAACCCCGCAGGCTTGCGTTTGGCCGCCTGAAACAGAACACGCGAAAACGAAACCTGCAACGAGAGGCTGCTGATTGCCCATGTCCCTGGACTGGAGGTTTTTTTGATTGTTTTGATGGCCTTCATGATGAGGCGAGAGAAGCGGGAAGTGGTGAAATTCCTTGACGGTTTTCCCGTCCAATGGCAAATAGGAGGCGGGTTGAGCCAATTCTTATGTTAACATTTGTAAAGAAACATCGAGTGTCCCGCGGGGTGTCCCTATCGGCGTTTACGCTTATCGAGTTGTTGGTTGTCATTGCGATCATTGCGATCCTGGCGGGCATGCTCCTGCCGAGCCTCGCCAAAGCCAAAGACAAAGGTCAGGCGGCGGCATGCAAGAACAACCTGCGCCAGATGATTCTGGCTGCCACTCTCTATGACGATGACTATAAGGTTCTGCCCAAAGGGTATCCCCAAACTCCGGGCAACCCGGCTGAGTGGGCAGATATGTGGTACAAAGCTCTGCAGCCCTATCTTGGACGTCGGGCGTCAACGGCAACCCAGACAAACAAGGTATTCCTTTGTCCCAGCAGCGCCAAAGGCGGCTATATGGGGTGGCTTTGCTATGCCCAAAGCTACAGAATTAATGCCGGGCGCACCGACCAGGGCTTGCGCCATATCAAGCAGCCAGCCCTTACGGTGGCGTACGGGGAAACGCAAGGCTATGACGCGTTGCTCTATCCTGACACCAGCACGATTGCCAACGTGTGCTATCGCCACAGCGGCGGTAACGAGAACAGCGCAATTTACGACATCTACGGTCTGAGTAATCCGCGACTGGGCAGGGGCCACCTGGTGTTTGCTGATTCGCATGTGGAAGCGGTGCGCAGCGCCTCTACCAACCTCTTCGAGATCGATAATAAATCGCTTTAACCGGCACCATGTATTTTCTGTTTTTGTTGCCCGTATTGGCGCTGGCCGGCATCGGCATTTTGGTCCGGCGGCGCGCGGAACTGTGGGGCAACATTTTGATCGGCGTCGCCTGCGCCGGATGTGTGGGATTGATTGTCTGGCAGGCGCGCGAGACGGTGTTTGCCGGGGACAACAGGATACCGCCCCAGGACGCCATCGCCTTGAACTCCGTGCTGACGGGCGTTGTACAGCAGGAGCTAAGAGGACGAGGCGGGGCTGTCCTTTTGGTGTTTCCGGACGAGAAGGTCCTGAAGGAGGAAGCGTTGGAGAACTATCGGAATTCATTTCGGGGGATTTTTCTGCGGGGCCATCCCGAATTGTCCGTGGAAACCGCGCGGCTCAAGCCGGCGGCGAAGGGCGCAAGTCCTACCGCTGCTGAGCTGAAGACGTTGATCTCTCAGACGCCCAAAGTTATTGCGGTGGTATCGTACGCCGGTGTGGCATCGGATATTGACCAGGCATTTGCCGTGGGGGCGGCGGGAGACCCGCTGTTTTTCGTGTTCGATCCCCAAGGCACGACAAGCTGGCTTGGTGCCCTTAAGCGAGGGGTAGTTCGGTGCGTTATTGTTCCCCGTCCCGATGTGGACCCCGCCGCTCAAGCTGGCATGGCGGGCATGCCCGCCGAGAACTTCGGCAAACTGTATATGATGGCGACGCCCGGCAATGCGGATCAGATTGCCGCCCGGTTGGGCGGGAAATAGGCCGTCAAGAGTATTCGCTTGGTTTTCCGGTCGTTTCCAGTTATTCCTTCACCACGTTATGAAATATTTCTCGTTGGTCTTAACCCTGGCCCTGGCGGGGTTCGCCCAAGCCGCCGACCTTCGCGTCGGCATCATCGGCTGTGATACCTCTCATGCTACTGCCTTTGCCGAAAGCATCAATAATCCGCAAGCCAAAGGCCATGTGCCGGGCGGCCGGGTGGTTGCCGCGTTCAAAGGCGGCAGCCCGGATATTCCCTCCAGTTGGTCTCGCGTCGAGGAATACTCGAAAGTCTTAAAGGAAAAGCACGGCGTCACGTTTTACGACACCATCGAAGAACTCTGCCAGAACGTGGATGTGGTCCTGCTGGAAAGCGTGGATGGGCGCCCCCACCTGGAGCAACTCAAGCCCGTGCTCAAAGCGCGCAAACCGGTGTTCATAGACAAACCGGTGGCGGGCTCGCTTAAGGACGCGATTGAAGTGTACCGGCTGCTCAAGAAGTATAAGGTGCCGGCCTTCAGTTCTTCCTCGCTACGCTTCGCCAAGGACACCCAGGCCGTGCGGAACGGTTCCATCGGCAAGGTGACTTATGCCGAAACCTACGGGCCGTGCGAACTTGAGCCGCATCACCCTGACCTCTTCTGGTACGGCGTGCATGGCAGTGAAGCGCTGTTCACCGTGATGGGCACTGGCTGCATTACCGTCCAACGAGGGACCACCGCCAACGGCAAGATCGAGGTGGTGGGCACCTGGAAAGGCAATCGCAAAGGCGTGTTCCGTGAAGACCCGTCGTTCAAGGGCCTGGCGAAAGGGGAGAAGGGGGAAGCCAAGGTTGGTTCGTTTGACGGCTATGTCCCCCTGGTGGTTGAAATCATGAAGTTTTTCAAGACCGGCAAGGCGCCCGTTTCGCCGAAAGAAACGATTGAGATCTTCACTTTCATGCAGGCTGCGGATGAAAGCAAAGCGCAGGGCGGTGCGGCGGTGAAGATGAAGGACGTGCTTAAAAAATACGGCGGTTAGCCCGGTTTTCCCAGCTTCAGAAAGTTGCTGAGAATCATCCGGCCGCTTTCGGTCAGGATGCTTTCGGGGTGAAACTGCACTCCCCAAATCGGGTAGTGCAGGTGTTTCACTCCCATCACTTCTCCCTCCTCGGTTTCAGCGGTGACCTCCAGCACTCCGGGCATGGAGGATCGCTCAATCACGAGGGAGTGATACCGGGTCGCCGCAAAGGGGTTGGGCATGCCTTCAAAGAGGTCTTTCCCGTTGTGCCGGATGGGGGAGGTTTTCCCGTGCATCATCCGGTAGTTCACGATCACATTGCCCCCGAAGACATGCCCGATGCACTGGTGCCCCAGGCAGACACCGAGGGTGGGGATATCCTTGCTGAACGTCCGGATAATCTCGTTCGAGAGTCCTGACTCTCGGGGCGAGCACGGCCCGGGAGAAATCAGAATGCGCCCAGGGTTCAGCTCGCGAATACGTTCAAGGCTGATTTGGTCATTCCGATACACCTCGAGATCCACCCGCATCTCGCCCAGGTACTGGACGATGTTGTAGGTGAACGAGTCATAATTATCTATAACCAACAACATAAAAGGAGATAGTAGG
>JBBQYD010000367.1:0-5706 GCA_038209025.1 Verrucomicrobiota bacterium
ATCCTCCACCACCACCGGCTGGCTGATCACCTCGCTCCTTTTTCCGAACGCATTCGCAAAAAAATCGCCCACCGGTGCTTCCACTCCCGGGCGTTCGCGGCCATCCCAGTAGATTCTCAAGAGCATCTCCTGGTGATTCGCCGCGCCCTGTTTGGCCCACGGATGCGGCTCCGGGCCGAGGAACGTCATCCAGATATGGGTGATCACCCCGGGCCCGTCGGCTGCCAGCAGCACTTTCGTTGCCCCGGGCGGAATGGTCTGGTTGTCACGGTTGCTGGCCTCTTCCAAGTCCCCTTTCGGCTCAGCCTGGGGATCATACTTGCCATCCGGACCCGCCCGATGAGTTGAACTTGCGCGCATGCTCCGCCCTTCCTTTGGCTGGGCAAGGCTCTCCATGGAGCCGGCGGAGGCTGGCTCTGGCAAGCTGAACAACAGCAGCGAAAGCCACAATGCCGCTCGATAAGAGGTGAATTGCATAGGCCGATTTTAATCCGTGCCGGCCCGAAGGAAAACGAAAAACGCAGCGTCCATCTCGGGGCGGTGCTGTTCCTGGGGGCCTTTTCAGGTTCAGCGGGTGGCTGAGAAAAACATTTCAGCGGCTCAAGCCAGAAGGTATGCTCCGGTAGTGAGTTACTGTTCCCGAGCACATTATTTGGTCCGGGCTGCCGCGTTTCTATGCGCCGCTCTCATGGTTTCCTGCGGGCGCCATGAGGCCCCCCGAAGAGCGGGCAGCATGGCACCCGCCCGCGCCGTTGAACTGGTTTCGGCCGCGCTGCGGCCCATGGAAAGGTCCATTGTGCTCACCGGCACGCTGGCCGCCCAGGAACGTTCCGTTCTGAGCGCCAAAGTCTCCGGTCACCTGGCTAAAATTCTGGTGGACGTTGGCAGCCCGGTCGAGGAAGGCGATCTGCTGGCCCAAATTGAGCCCTTGGATTATGATTTACGCGTGCAACAGGCCGATGCCGCCCTGGCGCAGGCCCGCGCCGCGGTGGGACTCGGACTCGAGGACAAAAACGACAGTCTCCGACTGGAGGACCTGAACACTGTAAAACAGGCCCGCGCCGTGCTGGAGGAAGCCAGTCAGAATCGCCAGCGGGTGCAGAGTCTCGCAAGATCGGGCATTGCTTCCCAATCCGAGGTGGATACGGTGGAAGCCACTTACCAAGTTGCGATGTCGCGGCACGAGGTCGCCCTGGAAGACGCACGTTCGCGCCTGGCAACGATAACTGAACGGCGGGCCGAATTGGGCTTGGCCCGCAAACAACTGGCCGATACGGCCGTTCGCGCGCCTTTCAACGGGATTGTCCAATCCCGGCCCGGGGGCATCGGTGAATTTGTCTCCGCCGGCACGCCCATTGTTGAACTGGTCAAAACCGATCCCTTGCGATTGCGGTTGGGCGTGCCCGAACGATATGCAACCCAGGTACGGCTTGGCCAGGAAGTGCGCCTTCTCGCGGAAGGCACCACCAACCACTACACGGGCCAGCTCGCGCGCCTGAGCCCCGCGCTCAACGAGACAAGTCGCATGCTGCCGGTGGAGGCCGATATGCCCGCGCGGGAATCTCTGAGACCGGGTCTTTTCGCCCGGGCGGAGTTGATCCTGGCGCAAAACGAGCCCGGGCTCGCCATTCCGCAGCAGGGAATTTTCACCTTCGCAGGGATTGAGAAAGTCGTTATTGAACGCGAGGGCAAGGCCGTGGAGAAGGTCGTGACCACTGGACGCCGCGGCTCGGATTGGGTGGAAATCACCTCGGGCCTGGCGCCCGGGGACATGGTAGTGCTCAACCCTTCCGGGCTGCGCACGGGCAACCCACTCACCATCACCAGGCGCGGAGCTCCGCCAGCCGGCGCGCAGGCGCGGGTGACCGGTTCCTGAGTTTCAGCCATCCGCCTTATGCAACGCCTCGCTGAAATTTGCATTCGCCGCCCGGTCTTCGCCTCCATGATCGTGCTCACGCTCGTGGTGATTGGCATCGCGGGCTACGTAAATCTGCAGGTGGACCGTTTCCCGTCCGTGGACCTACCGACGGTCAGGGTCAGCGTTCGCCTGCCAGGCGCGTCCCCGGCCGAAATGGAATCGCAGGTTTCCCAGCCCATGGAGGAAGCCCTCAACACCATTGAAGGGATCCAGGAACTGCGGTCCGTGAACGGCGCTGGCTCGGCGTTCATCGTGGTCACCTTTGAGCTGAGCCGCAACATCGATGTGGCCGCCCAGGACGTGCGTGATCGCATCGCCACCGTGCTTCGCGACCTGCCCCGCGATACCGACCCGCCCACCATCGCCAAAGCCGATACGGATCAATCACCCGTTCTCACCATTGCCCTTTCGGGAAACCGTTCCCAACGTGAGCTTACAGAAATTGCCGATAAACTCGTCAAAAAACACATCGAACGCTCTCTGGCGGTCGGCGAGGTGAACATCGTTGGCGGCTTGGACCGGGCGATCAACGTCTGGGTCGATGCCGACCGCCTCGACGCCTTTCAAATCCCCATCACCGACGTCCGCGACGCTGTTGAGCGTCAGAACGCGAATATCCCCGGCGGCAATGTGACGGGCGAGCTTCGAGAGCAGACGCTCCGCACCATGGGCCGGCTGACCGACCCGAAGCTCTTCAACGAATTGGTCATTGCCACCCGAAACGGCTCACCCATCCGCATCCGCGACATTGGCTGGGCAGAGGACGGCACGAAGGAGCAGCGGTCGCTGTCGCGGTTGAACGGCCAGCCAACCGTGGCGCTCGAAGTCCTCCGCCAATCCGGCGCGAACACGGTGGCAGTCATCGAAGGGGTCAAGGCGGGCCTTGAGGAACTGAAACAGCAGCTGCCGGAAGACATCACGCTGAAGGTGACTCGCGACCAGTCGCGTTACATCTACGAGGCGCTCAACGAAATCCGCCGGCATCTGATCCTTGGCAGTATCCTGGCCTGCTGCGTGGTCCTCCTGTTTATGCGCAACTGGCGGGCGATGGTGATAGCCGCCGCCGCCATTCCCACCTCCGTCATCGCCGCGTTCGGCATGATGAAAGCCCTCAATTTTACCCTGAACAGCGTCACGATGCTGGCGCTCGTGCTGATGGTGGGCATTGTCATCGATGACGCGATCGTCGTGCTCGAGAATATCTTTCGGTTCGTCGAGGAAAAGAAGATGCGGCCCTTTGAAGCGGCGCGCGCCGCCACCGCCGAGATTGGCCTGGCGGTGATGGCCACAACCTTCAGCCTGGTCGTGATCTTCGTGCCGGTTTCCTTCATGTCCAGCATTTCGGGGCGATTCCTTTACCAGTTTGGCCTCACGGCGGCGGTCGCCGTGCTGGTAAGCCTCCTGGTGTCCTTCACGCTCACGCCGATGATGAGCGCCCGTCTTTTGCGAGCCGAATCCAGGGACCCGAACGCCCCGCACACGGCGCGCTCTCGCAGCGGATTCTACGCGCGTCTGGATCGGCTTTATGAAGGCGTTTTGCGCTGGGCGCTGGGTCACCGTGTCCTGATGGCCCTGGTGGCCCTGGGCGTCATGGCCACTTCGATCCCCCTCTACCGGTTGGTGCAACAGGAATACCTGCCTTCGAATGTCGATGAAGGGGAGTTTGATATCCGGATCACCGCGCCCGAGGGCGCCAGCCTGCCGGCCATTGATCGGGTGACGCTCCAAGCCGAAGAGTTGTTGCACCAGGTCCCCGGGATTCGCACCGTCCTCACCACCGCGGGCAGCAGCTTCCTTGGCGGGCTCAACACGGCCAATATCTTCGTCCAACTGATTCCCCACGAGGACCGCACCTTCCGCTGGGCGCGTCTCCTGCAATGGCGGCCTTGGCGCGCCTTCGAAGGCAACTTTACCCAGCGTGAAATTCAGCAGCGGATTCGGGAGCGCCTCCGCGCCCTTCCAGATGTCCGCATCGCCATTCGCAACCCTCAAACCTTTGTTGGTGGCGGAGCCAATTTCGACATCGACTTCGCCTTGCTGGGGCCCGACCTCGACGTGTTGAACGGTTATGCTGAGCGGCTTCGGACGAACGCGACTTCCCTTGGTTTGCTGGATGCCGATACCACCCTAAAACTCGACAAACCCGAACTGCGCGCTGAGATCGATCGTGATCGCGCCGCCACCCTCGGCGTGCGCACGTCGGACATCGCGGACGCGCTGCGCATCATGGTGGGGGGCGACCAGCGGGTCACGCGCTTTCGTGATGAGTCCATGAACGAAGATTACGACGTGCAGGTGCGGCTCCAGGAAAGCGATCGCAATGTCCCGAATGCCCTGGACCGGCTGTTCGTTCCACGCCAGGGGGGCGGCCTGGTGCGCCTGGACAACGTGGTTAAACTGGTGCCGACACAAACCGCGTCTCGTATCGACCGCCTGGATCGTCAACGTCAGGTCAGCCTCCGGGCCGGGGTGGCTCCGGGGTTTTCCCAAGTGGACCGAATTGCGGCCCTGCGCGCGGAAGTCGCCCGGATGGGCCTTCCCACCGGCTACTCCACGCGTGTCTCCGGCCGTGCCCGCGAACTGGAAACCACGTTCCGCGAGTTTCTCTTCGCCTTCTCGCTTTCCGTGGTGCTCATGTACATCATTCTGGCATCCCAGTTCGAGAGCGTGGTCCATCCGTTCACCATCCTGCTATCGCTGCCTTTATCGATACCCTTCGCGTTGTTCTCCCTGCTCGCAGCCCACCAGACCCTGAACCTTTACTCGGCGCTCGGCCTCCTGGTTCTATTCGGGGTGGTCAAGAAGAACGCCATCTTGCAGATCGACCATATGAACAAACTGCGTGACGCTGGTATGGACCGGTTAAGCGCCATCATTCAGGGGAACCGCGAACGCCTCCGTCCGATTTTGATGACAACGATGACCCTGATTGCCGGCATGCTCCCCCTGGCGCTCGGGACCGGCCCGGGAGCTGAGGAGCGCCGGGCTGTCGCCGTGGTGGTCATTGGCGGGCAGACTCTTTGCCTGGTCCTTACGCTGGTTGTCACCCCGGTCGCCTACTCACTCCTGGACGACTTGGTGAAATTCAGAAGCACGCAACCGCTGCCCGCCGCCCCCTCTGGCGCAACCGCACCTTAACCGGCTGATCACCCGATCGCGGATTACCTTGGCGGATCCGCGCGCCCGCTTCACAACCCTAAAACTTTCCCTTGAGAAAAAGTGAGCCGTAGGAATGGTTCTTGGTTTGTTCACTGTATTCGGGGCTGCGCGAAACCAGGCAAAAACCGACCTCCATAAAACGGAACACCACCGCAAAGCCGGTTTTCCACTCTCCGACCCAGAATTCCCGGTCCACACTATGGCTGTCGTGAAAGAGGTTGCCGTCCAGGAAGGCGGTGTAAGGCACTGCCCAACCTTCTACGGCCGTGAACACGTAAAAGTTCACCGGCCAGCCCGGCTGGCTCCGCGAGCGACCGCCAGCGGTCGTTATCAGGGAACTGATTGTTTGCGGCCCGAAATCCTGCGGCAACCGGGGCCCGAGGCGCAGCATCGCCCCTGCCCGGAAGGAAGTTTCGACGTTTCCCAAACTCATCCCCGCATGCGGGATCACATCAACAACCCGCCCATGGTCAACCAGCGGGAGCGCCAAAGAACGCTGGTATTTCAAGGCGATCCCGGGCTCGGTATCCAACTGGTTATCCCACCCGCGAGCGAGTTCAAAATTGCGCATTTCGTGAATCCAGTTCTGCGCGTTCTCCGCGAGCGATTCGGGGCCAATGATGCCCACA
>JBBQYD010000368.1:0-5705 GCA_038209025.1 Verrucomicrobiota bacterium
TCCTTCTCGAACAGGCGCGCAACGACGCTCATCTGTTTGTCCGGATCGTGGCCGGGATAGCGTTCGTTGAGGGCGTCGCGAGCGTTGGTCATAAGGTTCATGAGCACCTGCTGGAGTTGCTGGCTGCGGCATTGCACCGGCGGCAGGTCTGGCGGCACGTTTACGGTGAGCGTGATCTGATCATGGCGGATGACGGTGCGGATCAGGGAGAGCGTGGACTCAACGATGTCCTCCATCAGGGCGGCGCTGTGGCTCTGCTTCTCGTTCCGCGAGAACGTGAGCAGGTTCCGCACGATGGTGGCCACCCGCTGGGTCTCGTGCATGATCTCACTGGTGTACTCGGCCAGCGGGCTGCCAGAGGGCAGGCGGTCCTGGATGAGTTGGGCGTAATTCATGATCCCGTTGACGGGATTGTTAATCTCGTGGGCCACGCCGCTGGCGAGCGTGCCGATGGATTCCAGCTTCTGCTGCTGGCGCAACTTGGCCTGGAGTGCCCAACGCTCTTCTTCGAACAGCTTCCGCTCGGTGATATCCGTGTGGGTGCCGAGCATGCGCAAGGGCTTTCCTTCGGCGTCCCGCGCGACCAATCGTCCCGAGGACAGAATCCATTTCCAATCTCCAGACTTGGTCCGTTGCCGTAACTCAACCCGGTAATCGTCCCGCAGGCCGGCGATGTATTCCTGGTAAACCCGATAGACCGACTCCCGTTCGTCCGGATGAAGGCGTTCTTGCCACGCGGCGTTGGTCTCGTGGAGTTCCTCGGGTTCGTAGCCGAGCATGCGGGCGTATTCGGGGCTGACCACCGCTTCGCCGGTCTGGACGTTTAAATCGAAGAAGCCTTGGTTGGCGGCCGACAACGCGAGGCGCAGCCGTTCCTCGTTCTCGCGCAATGCGGCCTCCGCTCGCTGCCGCTGTTCCTCCCTATCGAGCTTGTCCAACGCAAAGGAGATTTCGGTGGCCACCTCCTCCAGCAACCGGATTTCCTCGGCATTGAAGAAGCTCGGTTCTATGGAGCAAATGTTAAAGGTGCCGCAAACCTGACCCCGCAGCCGAACTGGGAACGCGGCGCACGAACGGACGCCCCACCCGGCCAGTGTTTCGCGGCAACAGCGCACGCGCTCGTCCAGGTCGGGGTTGTCGCACAAACACGGGCGTTCCGTTCGCGCCGCTTCGGCCATCACGCCACAGCGGCTCGTCCAACCGGGAATGCCCAGTCGCGGGTCCGGTCCAGACGCATGATGCGCCACGAATGCCAACGCCTCACAGCCGGGCGTTTTCCAGCCAATCCAGGCTGACTTGACCCGGCCAATAGTGACGGTCACGCGGCAGATGTCCGCAAACAATTCCTCGCGCGTCTGGCAGTGTACAATGATTTGATTAACCTGGCTCAGCGTGGCGTAGAGGCGGTTGAGCCGCTCGATTTCCGCCTCGTGCGCCTTTCGTTGGGTGATGTCGCGGATGATGCCCAGCTTGTAGCGCACGCCACCGATTTCGACCAGACGGCTGCTGATCTCCACCGGAAACGTCGTTCCATCCTTGCGTTGATGACGGGTGTCAAAGGCCGCACAGCCGACGGTGGTTATTATCTCAGCCTGTCGCGCATACTCTTCCCGCAGCTCGGCTGGCCGCAACTCGGGCAGGGTCATTGATCGCAATTCGGCCTCGGAATATCCGTAAAGGACCAGTGTGCGGTCGTTGGCTTCGAGAATGCGATCCTGGTCATCGGCCAGCAGAATGGCGTCATTGGCGTTTTTCATCAGATGCTCGAAGCGCTCCGCCAGGCGGAGGCGTTCCCCTTCAGCAATCAGCCGCGTCTGGAGAAAATGCTCGTTGCGCCGGCGCCACAGGACCGTGACGCCGAGGGCCGCCGCCAACAGCAGTGCCAGCGCCAGCCCAACCGACCTCAGCGCCTCCCGCCGCAGCGGCGCGTACAGCTCCGACTGGTCCACCTTGGTCACCATGACCCACGCCGTGTCGGGCACGGGCCGCCTCGCCTCCACCACGGGCACACCCCGGTAATCCACCCCTTCCCGAACGGTGTAATCGCCGGGCACACCCATGGTTGGCGGCAATCGCGCTTCTCCCGCGGAACGGCGCAGGACCAGGGCAGGGCCTTTTAGACGCCGTGGTTCGTTGAGAAGCAGGACATCCCCGCCATCCCTCCGTACGAGCAGTGTCTCAGCGGTGGGACTGGGCGTGGGCCAGGTCTGAATAAGGGGAAACAGGGAGTTGTTGGCGTTGGCCCGCAAGACAAGCAAGCCAGCAGCCCGATCCGCGGACGAAGGCGCCGGTCCAGCCTCCGGGACGTTGTCAGTTGTCTCCTCCCGGCGAACAACCAGTGGTATCAGGAGGTTCAGGTAAACAGGGCCGCTTTCCGCCGTTCGATGAAGGCCGGTGACGACGACTTCCTGGGTGTGCAGGGCCTGCGCGGCTGGTTGGCGGACGTTTTCAGCCAGCGCCTGGGCGGCGGTGGGGGGATGGACCAACCGGACGTTAAGTTCCGCGTCCAGCAAGAGCGCCTGCTCATAGCCCCCGTGCGAAAGCAAGGGATCGAGCCAAACCGCTAACCTTTGCCGGGTCTGGGGCGAGTCGGGTTGGAGCAGCGCGTCCAGGGCGTTCTGGGCATAATAAGGGGTGAGCCGAACCAGAATCGCGTCCGCCAATCGCTCCTTTCGCCATTGCCCGATCTGATCGACCTTCAGGTTGGCGATGGTCTCCAATTGTGCGTGCGCCATGAGCCGGGCTTTGGCCTGCTCGCGGTTCAGATATTGGAGACCCACCCCGGCGATCCCCGCCGCCAACACGAGAAAGAGCACCAGCAATGACCATTCAACAGCGTAAGACGCATTCGCGCGGGGGCGGAGAAACATGCTCAACGGCCACGCGCCGCTGCCTGCCGCCAGCACCGTCGCCGCACTCACAAAGACAAACGCGGCGGCGGTCAGCAGCGCCATTGGGATCGTGGACCCGCCGTAAAGGAAGGGTGAGCCGGCCACGTAGCCGGCTACAATTAAGCTGGCCAGGCTCAACACGGCAACCCCCAGCCAACCGCCCAGCGATTGCAGCGGCTGCCAGCGGCCCGCCCTGATCCGTCCGGCCAGGAGGGCCAGAGCCAGGGCCACGAAACAGCCTGCCGTCAAAGGCGACATTCGGCCCACTGGGATACTCCCCACTGTTTCGGTGGTCCGTGCCAGCCAGAACTCCACCGGCAACGTGACGTCGGCAAGTTGTAGCAGGCCCAACAGCGCGCCACCCCCCAAAACCAGCAAGGTGCAGATGGTTTCCGCAAGGTGCAGGCTGCGGCTCGGGGAAGCTCGGGCGCGCAGGAAAACGGCAACGCTGAGCAGCAGCATCAAGAGCGCGGTGCTCGGCGCCATGGGCACGAACCCCGGCCCGAAGGTCATGGGCCGCCAACCGCCCAACCACCACGCGGACAATCCGGTGAGCGCAAGCGCCCCGGCACCGGTCGCGCAAATAACGCCGGCGTGAGCGGTGACCCGGATCAGCGGGAGATTCAACCTCATGGGTGCCAATCATATCAAGCTCTCACAGGATTGGCCTTCGATCAACCGGGATCCGCTCCAGACCAAAGCTGGTCAGACGATCCGAAGGCGCCACCAGCGTCATACCCAGTGTGCTAGCCCGCCCGGCGTAAGGCACAACTGGAAGCGCAGGGCGAAGCCGATGCGCTCAACCTGCTGGAGGCCGAGGTGAAAGGGCTGTCAAAGCCGCGCAAACCCAAGCCTTCAAAGCCATGAGCGTGATAAACGAATCCATCGTCGAAGAACGCCGCCCTGATAGTGCCGACGGCACCTCATCCCGGCCTTTCCCGCGGGGAGAGGGAGTCATGCAGCGAGGTGGTGCTCGCGAAGCGCAGGTCATCCGGCGCCTTGGCCCGGCCATCCCCGAGGAGGCGCGGGCAACCATTCATCGAGTCCTCATTCCGGGGCTGGTTACACGTGTAAGGTGTAACCTGAGCTACGAACATCCGAGGCTTTCGCCGCAGTTGAGGCATTTGTAGCAGGCGCCATTGCGGACGGTAACGTGGCCGCAGTTCGGGCAGGTGGGCGCGTCCAACTGGAAATGGGCCACGGAGTCGCTCAAGGTTTTGATGGTGCGCTCGGGGAGTCCATGGCCTTTGCCAGCGGTTTTGCCCTTGCCGTTGCTCTGGGGCGCGGTGGTGGGTTTCAGGTCCACCACTTCGTTCTCTTCGGCCAGGGGCAGCAGCTCAGGCACGGGCCGGTTCACCTTTTTTTTTACCTCTTCAAGCAAACCGGGCATGGCCAGCTCCGGCTGGTTGCGATTGGGCAAATTGGCTTCGCGATAACCGGGGATAAACTGCATGGCGATCCAGCGGAACACGTAATCCGTGATGGAAGAGGTGTTGCGGATTTCCGGATTCTTGGTGAAACCGGAGGGCTCAAACCGCTGGTGGGCGAACTTGCGCACGAGCGCTTCGAGCGGCACGCCGTATTGCAGGGCCAGGCTGGTGAGGGTGCCGATGCTGTCCATCAAGCCGCCGATGGTGGAGCCTTCCTTGGCCATGGTAATGAACAACTCGCCCGGCTGACCGTTCTCGAACAGGCCGACCGTGAGATAACCTTCATGGCCGGCGATATCGAATTTATGGGTGATGGCGGTACGGGTGTCCGACAGGCGCCGGCGCAACGGTTTGCCGGAATGCTCGCGCAGTTGGCCCACTTCGGTTTCGAGATCGGCCAGACGCTGGTTGAGTTCGGTTTCCGGGGTGGTTTCCGCTTTATCCGTGCTGGTGCGGCGGGTGTTGAGGGGTTGGGAGAGTTTTGAGCCGTCGCGGTAAATGGCCACGCATTTCAGGCCCATCTTCCAGGCCTGCAGGTAGGCATCGCGGATTTGTTCCACGGTGCTTTCGTTGGGCATGTTCACCGTTTTGGAGATCGCGCCACTGATGAAAGGCTGGGCTGCGCCCATCATTTGCAGGTGGGCGAGGTAACCGATGCTGCGTTTGCCGCGGAACGGCTTGAACGCGCAATCAAACACCGGCAGGTGCTCCGGCTTGAGGCCGCTGGCCACGGTCTTCCCGTCTTCCTCAACGTCTTCGATGGTGTCGTGTTTCTCGACGTGGGCCACGATACGTTCGATTTCCCCGGCGGCATAGCCCAGGCGGCGGAGCCCCTCGGGAACCGTGCGATTGACGAGCTTCAACATGCCGCCCCCGGCGAGAAGCTTGTATTTGACGAGCGCGATGTCGGGTTCGATGCCGGTGGTGTCACAGTCCATCAGGAAGGCGATGGTGCCGGTGGGGGCGAGAACGGTCACCTGGCTGTTGCGGTAGCCATGCTTGCGCCCCGATTCGAGGCACTCGTCCCAAACGTCGCGGGCCGCTTGGAGAAGGTCGGCCGCGCCGGAGGGGTCGATGGCTTCGACGGAGTCGCGGTGCATCTCCATCACGCGGAGCATCGGCTCGCGGTTGAGAGCGTAGCCTTCGAACGGGCCGAGATGCGCGGCGTGTTCGGAGGAAGTCAGATAGGCCTGACCGTGCATGATCGCGGTGATGGCCCCGGCCAGCGCGCGGCCCTCGTCGGAGTCGTAGGGGCGACCTGCCGCCATGATCAACGAGCCGAGGTTGGCGAAGCCCAGACCCAGAGGGCGGAACTTGTGGCTGTTGAGCGCGATCTTCTCGGTCGGGTAGCTGCCGTGATCGACCAGAAGTTCTTGCGCGGTGA
>JBBQYD010000369.1:0-5700 GCA_038209025.1 Verrucomicrobiota bacterium
TGCGGAGCATGGCGCCCTGTCCCTCTTCCCAATAAACCCAGGAGTATTCGCCATACGCGGAGATGTTGCGGATCTCGCGGATTTTGACGAGGCGTTTCTCGGCCATGGTTTTGACCACGAATGAGTCGTCGAGGCGGGCCAACCCGGCAGCCTCGGACGCTTCCCGTCCGGACAATCGGCTACAGGCCCGTTCGAGGGCTTTGCGCAGCCGGTCAGCGGAGATTGGTTTAAGCAGGTAATCCACCGCCTCGCAATCAAATGCCTGTACGGCGTGCTCATCCGCGTTGCTCATGAAGATGACGGCGGTTCTTTCGGGCAAGTGTTTAAGCAGCTCGAACCCGGAGCCATCTGGCAAGTTGACGTCCACAAAAACCACGTCAAATCGGTGGTGGCGAGCCAGACTGCGAGCCTCGGCCACGGTGCCCGCTTCGAGGGTGGATTGCACGTCGCCAGTGGTTTGCAGCATATCAGCAAGCATGGTCCGGACCAGCGGATCGTCATCCAGGATGCAGACGTTGAGTTTGGTCGTGGCGATCATCTGGCCCGGGGAGGGGTCTCGTTCGGTGCCGGAGGGGCGAGAGGAATTCGTAGGAGCCTGACTCACAGCAGCGCCGCCGCGAGGTTCGGCAAACAGGGGGGGGTGGCTGGGGAGGTCCACGACAAAGCTGGTCTGCTGGTTGGGTTCGCTGGAGAAACGCACCGTTCCGCCATGGAGTTCCACGCAGCTTTTCACGATGCAAAGCCCCAAGCCGTGCCCGGAGCGGTCTTGCACGTTCGAGCCCCGAAAGAAAGGCTCGAACAACCTGGGTTGTTCCGCCTTGAGGATGCCGATGCCGGTATCGCGGACTTCGATGCTTGCGCCGTGAGTGGTCTTTTGAAGGCGCAAAGAGACCGGCCCATCCGAGTACTTTAAGGCATTGTTTAGCAGGTGGTCGATAACCTGCCGCAAGCGGATGGCGTCGGCGTCGAGGGTGCAGGACTCCGTCGCGTCGGTGAACCGCAAGCGGGCCTTATCCGGGTGCTCGGCTACGAGATGCGAGAGGAGATGGCCCAGGTCCACGGTGCCCGCTTCAAAATGCACCCGCTGCATGCGGGAACGGGCCAGAAAAATGGTTTCGGACAGCATGGCCTGCATTTGGAGCATGGCTTTTTGCATGCGGTCGAGCATGGCCTGGGGGTCCACGGGCCCTTGCGCGGTGGATTGCTTGAGTAGATCGGAGTAGGCGAGGGCGACCGAGAGTGGGTCACGCAAATCATGGGCGATGCCCATAAACAACTGCATGGCGCGCTCTATCTGCTGGGCCACGCGCACCCGTCCGGTGCGGCTGCGGTCCATGCGCACCTGCACGGCTTTGAGGAGGTCCCCTGCTTCAAAGGGTTTGGTCAGGTAATCGTCGGCACCCAGGTTCATGCCCTGGCGCACCTGGCTGGGCTCGGCCCGGCCGGTCAGGAAAAGGATGGGCACATCCGCCAGGCGGGAATCCTTGCGCAACGCCTCAAACACCTCGAAGCCGTCCATGCCTGGCATGTCCAGGTCGCAGAGAATGAGATCGGTCGGTTGGCGGGTGGCCGATTCCAAGCCCTGAAAGCCGTCATGCGCGGCCGAGACCTGGAAATGGTTGCGGGTCAGGAAGGAGGTGACCGTTTTGCAAAACTCGAGATCGTCGTCAATAATGAGCACGCGCGGACGGTTGGCATCAAGCGGCATGGCGGATTGAGCGGCAGAAGCCGGGATGGCGCAGTTGGCTCCGGTTGTCTTTGGCAGGATATGGTTCATAAGCGTTGGCGACAGTTTAACGGCATAGAGAGGCATTCAAACCCTGCGCGGTTCCTTTGGGGATTATCGGCAGAAACGCCCTAGTCTTAAAGATAAACCTCCTCAGAGTTTGCAGCCCCGGTTGGCTGGCCGGGTGGCTTCCTGAACTGGCTGTGAGGCGGCGCGGCATGGCTCAGGATGGTTGATTGTGAAGCGTGTCGCTTAGCATTTGCAGCAGCGCCGACGCGGTAAAGGGCTTGGGGAGGAAAAAGTTAAGGCTCACGTCGGCCTGGGTGAACAGGGCGGAATCGGCTCCCATGCCGCTGGTGCAAATCACCTTCAGGTCCGGCCGAATGCTGCGTAGCGCTTTGATGGTTGCAGGGCCGTCCATGACCGGCATCATCATGTCGGTGATAACCACCGCCACTTCGTCGGCGTGTTGGGCGAAGAGGGGGACGGCCTCCACGCCGTTGCTGGCGAGCAATCCCCGATAGCCGAAATGCTGGAGCGTTCGCATGCAGACATTGCGCACAGACTCCTCGTCGTCGATCACGAGCACCAATTCAGAGTTGCCTCGGAGTTCCGGGCTGGAGCGTGGGTGGTGGGTCGTTGGCGCGTTTTCCGGCGACGCCGGGAGATATACCTTGAATTGGGTGCCGTGTTCGGGTTCGCTGGAGATGCCGATGAACCCGCCATGAGCTCTGACGATGGCCTGTGTGGTGGTCAGTCCCAGGCCGGTGCCTTTGCCGGTCTCCTTCGTTGTAAAGAAGGGCTCAAAGATCTTCTCCCGGAGTTCGGGTGGAATGCCTGCCCCGGTGTCCGTTACCGAGATTAGGACGTATTCTCCCGGACGAGCCTCGGGCACGAGGGCGCAGAGGTGCTCATCGAGCACCACATCGCGAAGCGCGATCGAGAGCACGCCTCCGTGAGGCATGGCGTCGCGGGCGTTCACACAAAGGTTCATGAGCACCTGGTGCAACTGGGTGGGGTCCGCCTGGATGGTCTGGCTCGTCGCCGGCAAATCGGCGGTTATCTGGATCGATTTAGGGAAGGTGTTGTCCACCAACTTCTTGAACTCCTTGATCAGACGCACGGGCTGCAAAAGCATTGGCTGGTTGGCGACTCCGCGAGCAAAGGCAAGCACCTGCTTGATCAGCTCACCGCCGTGGCAGGCGCTGTTTTCGAGGATTTGAAGAAGCTTCTCTTGTTCCTCTCCGGAGGTGGTCCCGCGCAGCAGGGAAACGCACATCAGCACCGGGGCCAGCATGTTGTTCAGATCATGCGCAATGCCGCTGGCCAGCGCGCCGATCGTTTCCATTCGCTGGGAGCGCAGGTATTGGGCCTCCAACTGCTTGCGCCCGGTGATATCCTGTTTGATGGCGATGAAATGAGTGATTTGACCAGTGGAGTTCTGGCAGGGGGTGATGGTCATTTCCTCCGTGTAAAGGGTGGCATCTTTACGGCGGTTGATCAGTTCCCCATGCCAGGTTTCCCCAGCCAGGATTCTCGTCCACATGGCGCTGTAGAAGGCGGGCTCCTGCTGGTTGGATTTGAGAAAGTCGGGGCATTGTCCCTGGGCCTCCGCCAACGAATAGCCCGTCATTTTGGAGAACGCCTGGTTGGCCCAGAGAATGGTTCCCTCGATATCGGTGATTACGATGCCATTGGCGGAGGCTTCCAGCGCGAATTTCTGCACGCGCATGGATTCCTCCGCCTGTTTGCGTTCTGTCAGGTCTTCGGAGAGATAGGCGAGCCGCACGAGGTTGCCTGATTCATCGTGCATGGGTACACGCACGGTGCGAATCCAGCGGGTGGTTTGGTCCGGCCACAGGATGCGATACTCCGCCGTGCCGGCCCCCCCGCCTTGCAGCAACGACTGCAAGGCATGTCCATCCTGGGGATGCGCCCATCGCACCAAGGCGGCCAGGCCAGCTTTGAGTTCTGAAACTGGACGGCGCCAAAGTTGTTCCAAAGCCGCACTGACAAATTGGATGGCGCCGGTTTTGATGTCCTGGTTCCAGGTCACCAACACCGGGGAGCAGAACTCACAGTTGGGTCTGTTAGCCGGGCTTGGCCTGAGTTCGAGGGTGCCGGTTTCGTGCAGGGCTGGCGAACCCAGAAACGGGACCGCAAGTGTTCCTGAACAACCGCAGGTTTTCGTGGAGTCAGGCGTGGCCAGGACCCCGGGGTGTTCGTTTTTCAGTGAGGTATCCATTGGTCTTCTCACGCTCAGGAGTGCTGCGCGGGCGCCTCGGGATTTCGAGCCAATAGTTCAGGCAACCGGGAGAAATCTCGGGATTTAGACAAGAAATGGTCGGCCCCCATGCGGCGGCAGGCGCTCTCGAACTCCGGGGTGTCAAAATTGGTCAGCACGATCACCCGGCAGGTGGGGCAGGCTCGTTTGATTTCAAGCAAGACGGAGTTGCCGACGCCATCTTCGAGTTGCCAATCCAGCAGCACGGTGTCCGGTTGGTGCTCGTGAAAGAGGCTGACAGCCTGGGCGGCAGAGCCGGTTTCAGCCACGACCGTCACGTCGCGGTTTTCGCCCACCAACTGACGGAGGCGCTTGCGCAAGGGCAGGGAATCCTCGACCAGCAGCAGGCGCACCTCGGCGGTGTGGGCCAGCGGACCAGAGCCGGAGTTGGGGATAGTTTCCGCGAGACTGACCGCCGGGAAGGCTGTGCAAGGGAGAGGATCGCGGTCCTCGACCGGACCGGCGGGCACCCCGGACGGCGTGGACATGGCTTTCGTCGCTGGCCTAATCATCGTGGGTGTACGTTGACATGTGCTGGGTCTGAATGCTAGAGCCCCAAATGATGAAACGCAGGTCAGGCAAGGGCTTACAAGGTGTCGGGTGTTTTCCTGACAACCCCTGTCCGAGGATGACAGAAGTTGCATCAACTGCCTGCTGGGCAGGGCGTACGGGGAAGACCTGAGACGTGAAACATGAAAGGGAAACGCGTTACTCGACCAATTTGTTCAGCAGCGCGTAGCGGGTGATTTCGACGTTGCTGGTCAAGCCCAGCTTTACGGCCAGGCGCCCCCGATAGGTGCCGATGGTTTTTTCGCTAAGGCACAAGGCGGCGGCGGCCTCCTTGATGGACTTGCCCCGGGCGATTAACTGGAGCACCTGCATCTCCCGTTTCGAGAGTGCCTCGTGAGACATTCGGGATTTCGGCCTGCCCATGGTGGTCACGAGTTTTTCCGCCATGGTGGCAGTCACGTATTTGCCCCCGTCCAGAATCTTGCGGACCGCGGTGAGCAGTTCGTCCGCCGCGCTGCCCTTGGTGAGATAGCCGGAGGCCCCGAGTTTGAACGAGCGGATGGCGAATTCCTCCTCGGGATAGGCGCTGACGACGAGAACCGGGGTGTTTGGGCGCAAGCACCGCAGTTCTTCAAGGACTTCGAGGCCGCCGCGTCCAGGCATGTTGATGTCCAATAGCACCACGTCCCAATCGGCGAGGGTGAGCAACTGAATCGCTTCCTGAGTGGTCCGGGCCTCGCCGAATTCCACCTGGCCGTACTCATCGAGGAGGATGTCCCGGACGCCGCGGCGCACGATGTCATGATCATCGGCAATGAGAACCCGAATTGGTTTCTTCAGGGATGTCATGCCTGCTGGGGCGTTGATGGGAATGGCAGCCGGATGGTTACGCAGGTCCCGCGTGCCTTTCCGCGGGTGATGGTCACGCTTCCGCCGAGGCACGCCGCGCGCTCGATCATGCCAAGCAAACCTAGCGACTTGGGCCCCTGAAGCTCTCCTTCGGCAATGCCAACGCCATCATCCTCAATCGTGAGACAGAGTTGATTGCTTTCCGCGGTCAGAGTGGCGTCCACCCGGCTGGCCTGCGCATGGCGGGCTACGTTCGTCAGTGCTTCCTGAAAGATGCGGAATACTGCCGTGCTGACCTCAGCGTCTTCAGGGGGCGGGTTTTCAGGCAGGA
>JBBQYD010000370.1:0-5667 GCA_038209025.1 Verrucomicrobiota bacterium
GGTGACTTTTACCCCATGATCGAGGGCCTGTTTCCACGCGGCGAGCCCCGGGAAGGAAGGTAGCAGGGAAGGATGGATGTTGATTATTGCTCCCGCAAATTCCTGAAGGAGAACGGGTTTTAAAACTCGCATGAATCCGGCGAGCACCACCAGGTCCACTTGCGCTGCCCGGAGTGCCTGAACATAGAGCCGCTCGTTCTCCTCCTCCAGCCGAGTCCGAAATTTGCCCGGCGCCAGGTAGCGAGCCTGAATGCCGCGCTCGGCCGCGCGCCGCAAAATCCCGGCTTCCGGGACGTCGGTGATCACTAGGGAAATGTGTGCGGGCACCTTGCCGACGCGACAGGCGTCCGCGATGGCCGCAAAGTTGGAGCCTTGTCCCGAACCGAGAACCCCCAAGCGAAATGGTTGTGAGCCTGCCATAGGCGCTTTTCATAGCCGGGCTCAGGCGGGCAGCGCAAGCCAAAGTGTCGTCTGACGCCAGTTTTTTCTCGCAGGTTCCGAAATGACGGCTGTTCGTCAGGCACGCAATCGGGGCCGGCCCCCCTCAGTTGAAACCGCGTGCGTCAGGGATTACCGTTTCGTAACATGTGCCTGTTTGCTATTGATGCCAATGAATTCACCTGTTGACAATGCTCAGACGACGGCGGCCACCGCCGCCGCCAGGCGCAACGATCTCGAGATCAAGGACGCCCATCTCATATTCGAAGCCACCTGGCACGAACTTCAATCTGAACTGGGGCGTGAGCGGATGCGTTTTCCCAAGGAAATCATTTTGCTGGGTGGCGCGCCGGGTGCCGGCAAGGGAACCAACACTGCATTCATCGCCAATGTGCGGGGCCTGACCTGCAAACCGATCGTGATGAGTTCGCTGCTCAATTCGCCCGAGGCGCGGGCGTTGAAAGATTCCGGCAACATGGTCGGCGATCGCGATGTGATTGGGCTGCTGCTGCGAGAGTTGTTGCGCCCGGAATATCAGGATGGGGTGATTCTGGACGGGTTTCCGCGCACCAATGTTCAGGTGGAGTGCCTGAAGTTGCTGGTGGACGAAATGCACGCGCTGCGTCGCGAATTCTACAACACGCCGCTCAGCATTCATTTCCGGCAGCCCACGATTCACATCATGGGGCTCTTTGTGGAGGAGAAGGAATCCGTCGGCCGCCAGCTCAAACGCGGCCGCGAAACCAAGGCGCTCATCAAAGCGGGGGTGCGTGGGGAAAATGGCGAGTTGCCGGAAGATCGCCCGACTGACCACGACGAATCTCTGGCCCGGCGGCGCTACCGCGTTTTCAAGGAACAAACGTGGGATGCCCTGCAATCATTGAAGGAGATTTTCCATTACCACTTCATCAATGCGCAGGGCCCCGTGGCGGAGGTGGAGCAGAACATCGTGCGGGAGCTTGAATACCAGAGCACGCTGGAGCTGGACGCGCGCACCGTTGACCGTCTCCGGGTGATACCTGTCGCCAGCCAGATCATCGTCCACGCCAGGCAGGAGTTGGTGAAACGGCTGGACGCCTACGAACTGAAACACGGGCCGCTGTTTGCCCGGGTGGCCGCGTTTATTCAGGGAAAACTTCTGCCGATCATTCTGCGCCATGCCATCTCCGGCACCGCTCACATCAACTCGGAAGACGAGGTGCTGGAGCATCCCCTGGCGCTCGCCATGCTGATCGATGTGTTTTCTGAGCGCGGCTACCACGCGGGGGTGGACATTCACCGGATCGAAATCCCGGATCGGATTGACCTTGAGACCGGCAAAGTGATCTGTCGAACCAAAAAGGTTTTTCGGATCGAGATCCGGTTTAAAGGCTCGGAAATCCGTCGCGGCTGAGGCTGGTTCCTTGAGGGATCCAGGGTCCGGCGAGACCCATGGCGGCAGCCATTAAAGCATTGCGAAATCAGTTGCCCCGGTCTCTCCTTAATTCGTGATGCACCCACCCGGCGCCTGGCTGAGATCCATTCATCACGATCAGTAATCCAAGCCCCCTTGGCTCTCCATGAGATCTTGCGCCGCACGGATAAACGCGTTCCGCGCCACCGCGCCCGACGGTGTCAGTAGCCGGTCGTCGCTATACGGATACCCGCTGGGGAAATCAGGAACTTCGGCTGAGGTGTCGGCCGCCGCCCGCTGTTTCTCCAGCCGCGCCTTGGTCGCCGGGAACACCAAAAGGCTGGCAGGCTTTGCCGGGCGCCTGGCATTCGCCGCGGCCACTACGTCCCAAAGCCGTGCCAGGTCGGTGACCGACTCCAGCGAGATGCCGCCCCGCCGCTGGAACGGATCCAGCCGGAGGATGTTGAACACCACCGCATCGCGTTCGGCTGCCGGCATCGATACGTGGCTCCGGATGCTCTCGATCTTGCTCCAGGCATTCAGATAATCCGGGTCCAGTTTCACCGCCGCCCGAAAGCTCTCCAGCGCTTCCGCAAAGCGGTTCTGCTCCTCGCGCAAGAAACCGAGCATGTAATGCACCTGCGGTTTGTTGGGCGTCTCCTTCGCCAGGCGGGCAAACACCTTTTCGGCGATGGATTGCGCCCGCTCGCCGTCGAAGGCCCGCTCGCAGCCGAAGCAGTGGCTCTCCACCCGGCCGAAGCTTTCGGGCATCAGCTCATAAGCCCGGCGGTAGTGCTCTTCGGCTTCCTGGTGCCGGCCCATGTCGGATAACTGCACCGCCAGGCGGGCATGAATGCAGTAGGCATCTGCAAACTGGTGCAGCGAACCCTCGTACATCCCCACAGCCCGTTTGAGTAAACCCACTTCCTGGAACTCGTCCGCCTTTTCCGCCTGGTGCACCGCTTCAACGGCACTCCGCAACATCGCCGCCTCTTTTGGATCCCCGAGCGCCGCCCGGATCTCCGCCAGTTCGGCGTAGGCGCGCAAGCGATCGCCTGGTGGTTGCTCGCCATCGGTGGGATCGATGCTAATCGCCTGCCGGGCCGCCCGCTCCGCTTCCGGCAAACGCTGGTGTTCCCGCAGCCAATGGGCTTTCCAGACCAGCGGCCTTTCCTCGAACTGGTCCCGCTCAAACAGAGCGTCCAACTGGCCCACCGCCGGCTCCGGCTCCAGTTCCAACAATAGTTCATAAAGGCGGTCACAGCCCTGACTCTGGTCAAGGAGTTGTCCAAGCAGTTTGCGAGCTTCGTTTTCCCGGCCGGTTTTGGCCATCGCCGCCGCCGCGTAAAAGCCCACCGGCACCGTGACCATCCGGTTGCCCGATCGCCAACTGTAGCTTTCAGGGTCATTGTAGTGCCGCATCTCACTCAGGTCCCCAACACCCCAGTAGGGCGCCTCTTCGAAGACCTTCATGACATCGGCGTAGCGGCCGGCTTTGTAGTAGAGCTTTACCAGCGAAATCAGGATCGGAACCGCGCGACCACTCTGGCTTGGCCCCATGTAGCGTCGTGGTTCGACCTGTTCCTTCTCCTTTTGCACCATGGCCGCCAGGCGTTGTCCCAGTATCTGCTCGGCTTCCGGTCCACGGTTCAGTTTCATCAGCAGGTCCGCAACCCCCCGACCGCCGCTGGAGTCATAGTAAACATTTTCATCCTCCGGCTTCTGTTCTTCCAGAACGGCGATGGCGAGCCCCTGGTCAATCCAGTTCGTCCGGCCGAGCAGCAGCCCGATTTCCGCCAGGCGCAGAGCCAATGTCAGTCGCGAATCTTCGGAGTAGCGGCGATTCCCCGAAGCTGTGGTCGGTCGTTCCAGGCAGAGTTTCAGTTCCGCGATGGCAGGATCGATTTCATCGTTCGCCAGCAGCGCCTTGTAGAGAAGCTGCTGAAGGTGGGAACGCATCCCCTTGCTGAGGCCGGGCTTGGTCTGCGCCTCGCGCACGAGAGCCACCATCGGTCCGGTATCGCCGGCGTTGGCCGCCACCCGCACATATTCGTCCCACAACGGTATCTCCGGCTCGGTCCGCAGCAGTTCGTGGAGGAACGAGCTTAGCTCACCGGCCAACCCGGCTCGCTCCAGGGCCCGCAGCGTTTCCCGGGGAAAATCGGCATCCCGCTGAAACTGCCGGGCCACGGCCACCGCGTTGGTCGTCCGGCGCTGCGCGATCAAGCCGAGGAAATAGAACACCTTGGCATTCTCTCGTTCGAACCCATCAAACCTCTCCAGGGTTGGGGGCAGCGCCGGCAAACCCGGGATCGCCGGCGTGGGTTCGGTCGCCTCCGGTTTGCTGAACTTTTTGTCCATCGCTTCATAGAGCGCCACGCTGTCTATCGACTGCACCAGGCCCCATTGCGGCACCTTGAGCTGATCGACTAATTCCAGCGCCAGTTTCTGCGCCAGGGCGGCCGTCGCGGCGCCCGCCTCCACAGATAAGGGAACCGCACCCCGGGTCAGGGCTTTTCGCAGGAACGCCTCCGCTTTCTCTGGCCCCACCAGCGCGACCAGGTCGGGTATCTCCAGGTTCGACGACGACCGCTCCGAGCTTTGGCTCTCCGACACCTTCCGCTCCAGCATCTGCAACAGCAGTTCCGGGTTTTCCAGGGTCTCCATCATGGCCCGCCCCAGCTCATCAAAGAAAGCGGAGAACACATAGCTCTGGTTGCCTTTGATCTTCGCTGCCAGGGCTTCCACTGCTTTCAGGTCCGCCTGCCGCTTCGCGACATCCCCATTCAACGTGTGTACGACCATGCGCAAGGCCAGGTTCCGCAGGACTGCTGTGCTCTCGTCAGCTTGCCGCGCTTCCGCCATTCGGGCCAGTTCAGGCCAACCCGCGGGCGGCGGCAGGCACCCCAGCAAATCCTGGACCCGGGGTATGGCCCCCTGGCGATACCCCGAACCCGATGGCTGTTCCTTCAAACTGTACAAGCGATCAAACAAAACCAGCCACTGCGTCGCGGCCTGGGCTGGGGGCAGGTTCGTGGAGGTGCGGGCGAACGCCTTCAGATCTTCCTTCATCTGCGTTGCCGGGGAGACTTTCGGTTGGCTGACGTTTGTCTTCGAGGTGGCCTGGAGTGCCTCGGCAAGAACGGCGTCGGCGCCCCGGTAATCGGCCGCCCCGCAGGGCAGAACAAATAATGACGTTAGGATGAAAGCAAGAAGTAGCTTATGCATATGGCGGCCCTTTATAAGGTTTTTGTTCCTGTGCGCGTTGTAACCATTTGGACCGGGCTGTCAAGTTATTCTCACGGCCTTGGGGTCGCGTATTGCGCGCATTTCGGGACCCCTCCCGAAACGAGAGCTGTTTTTGATTTTGTTCGCGCCTTCCTTGTTATTGGTCTGCCCGGTTTCCCTTCCAGGTAAAACAATAGATTTCCTGTCTGTCCCACTTCTGCCACGGCGAGTGACAAAGTCCTCGAGCGGGAGGCAAGCGTCTGCACGATTAGTCTGAGCGCGCGGACATCTTCCTGACTGATGTGGACCGGCAGGGTTCCCAAGGCTTTGGCCGAAAAAAACAATCGCCTTGGAAGGGGATACATGGCACATAAACAGACCGGGTGAACGAACGGCGCCGAGTGCGCCCCACGAAGTGATCGCCAGGAACAACATGAACAACAAACAAGTGCTGAGGTTTGGCTTGCCGAAGGGCAGTCTGCAGGAAGCAACGATCGAGAAAATGGCCAAGGCGGGCTTCCACGTGTCCGTCAGCAGCCGGTCGTACGTCCCCTATGTGGACGACCCTGAGCTGGAAATCCGGCTGATCCGGGCTCAGGAGATCAGCC
>JBBQYD010000371.1:0-5645 GCA_038209025.1 Verrucomicrobiota bacterium
GGCAACGGGCGGTAGCCGGGGGCCAGAAAGGTGGAACCGGGCGCTGCCAACGGAACCATCGCCAGGCAGAGAACAAAAACCGGCCTGGCCATAATTCGCGCGCCCTTGAGAAGCCAAAACTCACTCATGCTCGGGCGCCAATATCGCAGCATGGACTGGCAGGGTAAATCAGAATCCCGTCAGGCGTTCAGGTTCCGAACGGATTGCCTTTGCCGGTAACTCCAGTGAGCCGTGGGAGGTGGAAGATTCCCAAGCCCATGTAAACCCAGCCGATCAAAAAATGCAGTGCCCAGGCCACCAATAACTCGATCAGGTTCATGCCACCGAGGCCGAAAACCACAATCACGGCGGCCAGCACCGCGGCGCCCGGCATCAGCGCCGCGCCAGCCAGTCGCCAGCCGTTCCCAAAGCCGCATTCGCGGTTCGAGAAGAAGGCCAGCAGGCAGATTGGCCCACAGTAGAGCAGCGCCAGCAAGGCCCAGGTCAGCATCAGCCCGGCGATGCTTCCCAACACAATCATCGCCAGGATGGGGGGAGCCCACGCGCCCCACCAGGGGTTGAGTTCCGGCTGGTTGAAGGAGATCACCACACCATCCGGGTAAGGCACGGAAACCGACCCGAACAGCGAGATGAAGAGCGCGTCCCGACCGCCAAACTCAACCAGAATGTGCGCGGGAGAGCGGGTCTGGCCGGAGTGATCCAAATCCACCACCAGGGCCAGAAATCGATTCGCGGCGAGCAACCGGGGAGCATCACCCCCCCAACGCAGTTGGCTACCACGGATCTCGCCCTCCGCAGGCAGTTGCTTGATGGCCTCAGTAATTTGGGGGAAATAGTTGGAGGCCGCAAACCAGGCCAGGCTGGCGGCTGCCAGAACCGCCATCGTGAATTGGATGAGCAACAGGCGTGAGCACGAGGACAGCGCAAAGGCGGTGACGCCTTTGGGGGTAAAAGGCTGCCACGCCCGGGCCGCATCCGGTTCGGTGGAGGCAGGATTGGCCGCCTGCGTTGTTGCGCCGCTTGCCTCCTCCGCGGCCATGGTCAGACTCCCTGGGCCGGCTCGTCACCCGGCATCGGCTGTGAACCGGATTCCGACGGGGGTGCTTGCTGCCCTTGTGGCGGGGCGAGAATCACCGGCACCGGATAGCGCAGTTTCATCACATCGTCCACCAGCACCTCGATGTAGTAGGTGCCGGGAACCTTGAATTCAATCTGCGCGAACATGGTCACATTGGTGGCATGCATCGCCGCATCCTGAAGCGCAAATTTCACTTCGCCTTTGCGCAACAAGGTGGTCTGGTCCGGCCCCACCAACCGGGTCGTCTCAGTAAACTGACCGACCCCCGCGGTCCAACGGTTGAACACCGCCAGCTTGAGCGCGACGATCGGCAATTGCGGCACCCGAATAAAGTTGATCACGCCGATGAGAAAGAAGTTCCCGGTAACCTCCTGCCGAATCTCCTCACAGACAAGGGAGCATTGAAGGTCCGGCAAAATTCGTGTTGGTTGCATCATAAAATTGAAATTGGTTTCAGGCGGTGGCCACGCTCTCCGCCGCCCGCACCGTGTTGTGCATCAGCATGGCAATGGTCATGGGCCCAACTCCGCCCGGATTCGGCGTGATCAAGCCGGCCACCGGTTGAACCCCGTCAAAGTCCACATCGCCAATCAGGCGAGTGCCCGTTTTGGACGAAGTATCGCTCACGCGATTGACCCCCACATCGATCACCACGGCGCCGGGTTTCACCATGTCGGCTTTTACGAACTCCGCCACACCCATCGCCGCAATCAGAATATCGGCGCGCCGACAGTGCCCGGCTATGTCCCGCGTGGCGGAATGACACAGCGTGACGGTGGCGTTGGCATGCTTGTCCTTTTGGCACAACAAAGCCGTCATCGGCTTGCCCACGATGTTGCCGCGCCCAAGGACCGCAACCTCCGCCCCGGAGGTCTTCACGTTTGAACGCGCCAAAATTTCCCGGATCCCTCCCGGCGTACAAGGCACAAAACCCGTGTGGTCCCCCAGCATCAGCTTGCCCACATTGACCGGGTGAAACCCATCCACGTCCTTCTCGGGCAGCACGGACGCATAGATCATCTCCTGGCGGATTTGTTTGGGCAAAGGCGCTTGCACCAGGATGCCGTGCAGCTTGGGATCGGCGTTCAGCCGTCGAATCAACTCCAGTAGATCCGCCTCAGAAGTGGCGGCGGGCAGCACATGAGTCTCTGAGAGGATGCCCAGTTCGGCACAGGCCTTCTCCTTCCGCCCGACGTAAACGCGAGAGGCAGGATCCTCCCCCACTCGAACAAATGCCAAGCCGGGCTGAATCCCCCGGCCCGCCAGGTTCGCAATACGCGCGCGCAATTCCGCCTGCAAATCGGCGGCCATCGCCCGCCCGTCAATCAGGTTCCCGGAGGCAGCCATCATTCCACCACTTCGATGCGATCAATGGTCAGCACCGGGGTGTTGCCCCAGCGCTCCTCCAAGCCTTCCTCGCCGCTCACAATCACATGCATGCCTTTGAAACGGTGCAGGTCAAGATCAGGGCTCGGGCTGATGAGATATTCGATCAGCCGCTTGGTATCGGTGCTTACCAGGGAGAAATAGCTCGGCGCCTGAATGCTGGCCGTCCCACGCACCAGGCCTTCGCGCTGCACAATCCGTTGCGGAGGCGGCTCATCCGCCACCGGGGTGGCAGGAGCCGTCACATTTTCAGTCATGGCCGGTGCCTCGATGGCGGGGGGGGCGGTTGGGGGGGTAACGACCGGCTTATCGGCAGGCGCTCCGGCGATCACCGGAGCATCCGCAACGATGGCTGGCATAGTCACGGGTTCCGCGGGAACCGGGGCGGGAACCGGCTCGATGCTCGGGGTTACAGCCGCGATCCCGGACGTGGTGCCGGACGACTCGGACCGCAGATACTGGGCGGCCACAAAGGCATACGCACTGCCGGGCGCCTCAATTTTGATCCAGCTCTCCTTTTGATCCAGGGGCTTGAAGGACGCCCCGCGCTCGAGGCGTCCCAGGATGCTGTAATTCTCACCAGGACCGCCGCGCAGGTTGAGGCGGGCGGAGGCGGTGCTATTGTTGGTATCCACGAACAAGGCGCTGATCCAAACCGGGCGCCCGGCTGGCAAGGCAATTTTGGCCCAGGCCGACGGCTCATCAGGACCCGAATTGGTGAGCACGATCTCCTCCAGCACCATGACGCTGTCGCCCTTTGTCAGGCGGATGAGAACTTCGCTGTTCAAGCGGGCCTGGCCACGCACATTCACATTACTGGCAACCACGGTGGCGGGTCCGGGCACAAGCGGTTCGCTCCGGGTGAAAGTGGCTGAGGGAGCCTTGGCGGCTGCCTTGGCCTTTGGCGCGGCCACCAGGGCGGCGGGCTTTTTGGCGCGCTTCTTCTTCTTGGCGGTGGGTTGGGCCGGAGCAGCCTTCTTTACCTCGCCGGGCGGGGGGGTGATATTGGCATCAGCCGGCGCCGGCAAAGCCGGAGGTACCGACAACAGGGCGGCGGGCGGCACGTTGGACAATTGCTGCGCAAACGAGTTTCCAGCGAGCATGGCCAGCACCAGCAACCAACAGTTCATTTTCATAACGTTCCGGTAAGTAGAGATTTTATCTCGGGCGCTGTCAATGTCCGCCATTTGCCTGTTTTCAGTTCGCCCAGTTTGATTTTGCCGATTTGCAGGCGTTGGAGGCGTTTGACGGTGCGCCCTTGGGACTCAAAAAGCCGCCGCACTTCACGGTATTTGCCCTCCGCCAACTCCAGTTCCACCACACTATGAGCGGAAGTGGTGGAGAGTAAAACCGCCTTTTTGGCTTGAAATTTCTCGCCCTCGAACCAAAGCCCGCGGGTGAATCGCACGAGCATCTCTCCATCCACCCGCCCTTCGACAGTGGCCAGGTACCTCTTGTGGACTCCGTAGCGGGGATGGGTGAGCCGCAGAGTGAATTCACCGTCATTCGTCAGAAAGATCAAGCCCTCGCTGTTGTAGTCGAGGCGCCCCACAGAATGGAGATGAGCAAGCTCCCGGGGCAGCAGTTGGTAAATGGTGGGACGGTCGTGCTCGTCATTCTTGGAACAAACCACTCCCCGAGGTTTATTCAGAGCCAGGTACATTTTGCGCCGAACGCGCACCGGCTTGCCATCAACCGTCACGCGGTCGTGGTCCGGATCAACTTTGGTGCCGAGTTCGGCCGTCACGTGGCCGTTGACGGTCACCCGGCCTTCGCGGATCACTTGCTCCCCAGCCCGCCGAGAGGCCAAGCCGGCATCCGCTAGAAATTTCTGCAACCGAATCACACGCGCATAGCCCAAAAGCCAAAACCCGAATCAGGCACGCTTGGCGCACGCCAAATTCGGACTTTGAACCCAGGCTCTAAATTGTAATCAGACCTGGCCCTTGGTCTTGCGCAGACCGGTAATGCGGTCGCCCGGTTTCCATTGACCGCGCTTCATGAGCAGCTCAAGCCGCTCGAAACGCTTAAGCACATTTCGCTTCCCGCCCAAAGCGGCCGCCGCACGCAAACTACGATGCTGTGACATATCGTTGTAAAATAAAGTTATCCGCCCCCGAATCGAAGCGGATGGTTTAAATACCACAAAGCCTGGTGCCTTGCCAATGCAAATCTTGGCTGGGTCGAAAACTCAATCATCGTTTGGGGGCTCCCGACGCCAGCTTTATGGCTTAGCGGAGTTGTATTCTCCGGCGGAATCAGGGTTCCAGCCGGGGTTGGTTTATAAACGAAACGGCTTCGGATGCCCCCCCGGTACGGCGAACGTATCCTGATGGATCCGAGCGTCATGCGCCTGATTGTGGAGAGCCCATTTGCCACTGAATCCTTTGCCGCTCCCCGACCCCCGCCTGAAGCAACGCCCTCCTTTTGCTGAAGGGCGGTCTGCTCACCCAGCGGATGCTTTTTCGTCCGAGAACGCATGGCCGGAATCGCGAACCCCTTTCCCGATCCGTTTCTGGAGCGCATCACCCAACTCCTCGCGCGCGCGTTCCGCTTCGGCCTGTAGTTTTCGCAAGATTTCAGGATGCTGATCGGCCATGTCTCTGGCTTCGCTGATATCCTGGGCGAGGTTGTAGAGCTGGGGTTTTGCGGTTGATTCCTGGGAATAGGCGGCGGGCAGGCCGCCGGTGCCACCCGGGCGTCCGGCAAGGGTACGGTAGGCGTGGGGCAAAACCAGCTTCCATTGGCCATCCCCCGATATAACCGACTGCAATTGGCCGCGCTCGTAATAAATCCAGTAAGACGAATGCGGGTTCTTCGCGCCTTTCCGTCCGGAGATGATCGGCCAAACATCGAGGCCGTCGATTCTTTGCGAAGGCAGCTTCGCGTCTATCAACCCCGCGATGGTGGGGAGGAGGTCGATGGTCATAAGCATTTCGCGCGAGTCGGTCCCGGCGGGGATTTTGCCCGGCCACCGCATAATGCAGGGAGTGCGGATGCCGCCTTCCCAACTGGTGCCTTTGCCTTCCCGAAGCGGCAGGGCGGACCCGGCATGGTCGCCATAGCTCAGCCAGGGGCCATTATCGGACGTAAAGATCACCCAGGTGTTATCCGCCAGGCGGCAGCGCTCCAGCGTGGCCATCACCTGGCCAACGGACCAGTCGATCTCCTCGATCACATC
>JBBQYD010000372.1:0-5618 GCA_038209025.1 Verrucomicrobiota bacterium
GATGAATACGCCCAATCCGGCCTCGACGTCCATGACGTTGTGGTCGATGACTGGGATGACCTGCTCTGGCGGATGCGGGCCCTCCACGGGCTCAAAGATACGCTGGGCAAACGCATCGTTGCCATCGGCGGCGCCGGCGGTTGGGGTGCGGGCGGCCAAAAAGCGCCCGACATTTCCCGCAACCTCTGGAAACTAGACATTGTCGATCTCCCCTACAAGGACCTTGAGCCACGCCTCAAATCCGCCCTCGCCAATCCCGCGCTCGTCGCGAGTTGCCGGGAGGCCGCCCGCCTTTATCTAAGACAGCCCCGAACGTCGCTTCACACCGCCGTCCCCTTCGTCGAAAACGCCTTCGTCCTTAACGAAGTTTTCAAAGACGTTCTGGATGAGGCGAAGACCGATGCCTTAACCATTCAGCACTGCATGGGTACCATCATGGGCATCTCAAAGACCACCGCGTGCCTGCCCTTGAGCCTCTTAAACGACGATGGGTACCAGGCCTTCTGCGAGTCTGATTTCGTGGTCATCCCTTCCGGCATTCTGCTCCATAACATCTCCGGGCTCCCTGTGTTTCTGAACGATCCGACCACCCCGCACAAGGGGGTGGTGACCCTCGCTCACTGCACGGCGCCGCGCAAAATGGATGGCAAACGCTCCGAACGCGCCAAAATCCTCACGCACTTCGAATCCGATTACGGCGCGGCGCCCAAAGTTGAAATGAAGCTCGGCCAGGTTTGCACCAACCTGGTTCCGGATTTCAATTGCAAGAAATGGGTCGGTTTCGAGGGCCGCATCATCGCCAACCCCTTCCACGATATCTGCCGCTCCCAGATTGATGTCCGAATCGCTGGTGACGACACCGCGCTGCTGGAGGAAATGAAAGGGTTCCACTGGATGATGTCCTATGGCGATTACCTGCGCGAGACGGGCTATGCCCTGCGCAAATTGGGAGTCGAATTTCATAACGTCAGCGCGCAACCATCGGTGCCCAAAGCGATGGGCTGATCCCCGCCTTCACTCATGGAAGCCAAGCACGGCCCGCGTGAGACTGAATAGTCAAACGTCGTCCGCCCTCGCTAAGAAGCTACGGTGGGACAGGCGTGATGAACGGGGGGCGGCGGGAGGACATTTTCCAGGACGACACGGACCGGAAGCATTTCCCGGACACGGGGTGAGAACCTGGCGGAGGAATTCAAGCCGGCGAGGCGGGGCTGGTGCCTGGGTGGCGAACAGTTTCGGAAGGAACTGCTGGAGCAAGTGAGCATGCCCGCTGGCCTGGATTGCGGCGCGCTTGAACATGGGCAGCGTGGGGTATCTGGCCTGGCTGGTGGGTCGGACGGGGCCGATGTGCCCGAGCCGAGCCAAGAGAGTAAAACCCGCGGGATATGATGATATGATTAACTGACCGATTTACGAGCTGCTGTGCCTACCCAAAGGCCGCGCGGCTCCTTAATCGAGGAGGTGCGTCGATTCTTCTTCGAAAATCGGCCTCTCAAATTCCTCGGCAAAGAGATTGACCTGGAACCTAACGTCACCAGATTTTAAAGCTTTGACGATCACGCGCCATGTAACGACCGACTGGGGGGCAAAGGATGGTACCGGCTCGGTCTTCACCAAGCGGTCCTGGGCGGTAACCCGTGTTTCACCTGAGCCGGACACGAATTCCTCGTTCTCGGGCAGAGTGCATTCAAGGCGCAGGTTGGTGCAGGGCGCCGAGCCCTGGTTGGTTACTTTGATCTCGTAGGTGACATCGTGACCTGTTTCGATGGGATCCTCCAGATCTACCGCATCGATCAGGAGGGCAGGAACGCCGACGACCCGACTTTCGCAAGCCGCTCGTACCACAGGCGCTACGGTGCCGGCAGTGGTGCCCACAAAAGCCATGACTCCAGGGGTGGCCATCGTAAAGGTGGCACAGAGGTGGCTCGTGGAGTTGATGCCGATATTGGCTAATTCCCACACCACGTTGGTAGGGGTTCCGATGCTCGCGGGAGTTGTTCGCACCAGCACCGCGCCGTTAGGCATGGGTAAGAAAACCAGCGCTTTGGATTCGATTGAATCGCCGATGTTGCCGAGGCTCAGGCAAAGATCGACGGGGCGGCTTATGGGCACCTGTGAGGGCGCACTGCATACCAAAACGAGCTTCGGCGCGCCCAAGTCTTCGAGGAAAAAGTTGCTGCAAGGTCTGGGTGTAATGCATCGGTACCTCCGGCCTTTTGAGGAAAAATCAAAAGCATAGGCAGAGATCGGTTCAGTTCCAGCCCACAAAACGTCCCGAAGCACTATGGGTTTTCCGTTTTCGCGCGAGGACATGAACGGCATCCGGGTACCGTTCGGCATTTTCACCTCGGTGATTTCTGCGGTCGCCGCAGCGTGGTATAGATCATTGAGGTCCCCGGTCCAACCCCACTGGCGTAAGATGGAGGCGATGTCGGGCCTAAGTTTTTGGTCGGCAAATCGCTCGCGCAACTCTTGCGGCGCACCGATGGGCGGAGCGAACCTGGTTGCCGGGTTACCCAGACGTGTGGCGCGATGCTGTTGCGCGATGGCTGAACTGATGGTTAGTCCAGCGAAAGCCACAAGGGTGAAAAGGAAGAAAAGCCTGGATTGTCTGATCATCTTCGTAGCCTATAGAATCAGGGAACGGGCCTTTGACAGCAATCCTCAAATCCGTACATACGGTCTTTTGGACACCGGGTTGGGGTAGAACCGCAACCCAATCTATCGTCGGATAAGACCTCGAAGGTCCGGCGCTACACGATCAGGAGGCAGCGGTTGCCACGGATACTTGTCGGTGGAGGCCCTTCCGAACCAGAGGCGGCCGGAATGGCGCCAGGCGTCAAACACCACACCCGAGAGCAAAGGTTGGCCTTTGGCGGTTACAATAATGGAATTGTGCTCGTGCTTGGTGTCCATGCGTGCGACTGCCAGATGAAGTTCAAGTGTTTGGAGGTCGAGTTGGTGCAGGCGCTTAAAGAGGTCGTTGGCCCATTGGTAGCATAGGCCGCGATTGCGCCAACCGCAATTCACCAGGTAATTGTGGATAAACGCCGGGCGCACCGCGCGATACTCGCGAGCGAGCGCAGCCGATTGTGAGACAGCAGTTTCGGCAAGGCGCGCTGCCTCGCTGGGAGTGACCGCGCGGTTCAGTGCTAACAGTTGGTCCCGAAGGGCACAGGTCTGGAGTTCTGCCCGGGAGGTGGAGAGAGGCCTCGTGGCGCAACCCGATAGCAGAAACAGGCAAAGGGCGGACGCAAGGCTGGCGCGGCTCATGATTAGCTGCCGTACTATAGTGGAGGGACCTCCAGAAGTGGTTCTCCTAGTCGTGACATTCACCAGATCGGCCTCTTCAAATTGATAAAAACCGCAAGCCATGCTCTAATATGGAATCATTGGGACTCAAAAGCATCATTAAAAAGCAACTCATAAGATCTGAAATGAAACCTAGAAACATAAACCCTCCTACTCAAGCGCCGTATAACGGCCTGAGGAAACTTAGTTTGTTGGCCCTTTGCTGTGCGGCCGCCCTTTCGTGGACAGGTTGCACGACCCAACAACAGCAACAACAAGGTTACACCAGCGAGAGGGGAGCGAGCACCTCGCAACGACCTCATTGGAGCGGCTCCCAGCAACAGCAGCAACAGCAACAACAGATGGTTGTGGAAGAACCGGCCCGCGTACCTACTCCAGTTCCGGCCCCAGCAGCCAAGAGCACGTGCAGCGATGCAACGTGGGGTCTGATTAAAATGAGCAAGACAATGCCCGTCGAAGCGGCTGTCGGCGGCGAAATAGCGGCTGAATTGAACCTGACCGCGCAGGGCTGCGCAGGCAACGTGGTGGTCCGAGACACCTTGCCGGCCAATGCCAGTTACGTGCGCAGCGAACCGGCGGCGATCGTGGAAGGCAAACAAATGACCTGGCAGATCGGGGATATGGAGACGGGAGAATCCCGGAAGATCAAGCTCTGGCTCAAGGCTGAGCAGGAGGGAACGATCGCGAACTGTGCCACAGTATCCGCTGATCCGCGCACTTGCGCCGCTACGCGCGTTGTGCGCCCCGGAATCGAGTTGACCAAGACGGCGCCCACCGAAGTCACCACCTGCGATAAAATCCCGATGGTGCTGACGGTCAAGAACACGGGGAGCAGCGCGCTGACCACAGTGAAAGTCCAGGACACCTTGCCTCAGGGCCTGGTGAGCGAAGGGAAGCGCGAACTGAGCTTCGATGCCGGCAACCTTGCGCCAGGCGAAAGCAAACAGTTTAAATTTGAGGCCACTGCGGCAAATCCCGGCAAATACGTCAACGTTGCCAAGGCAACTTCCGCGCAGGGCGTTAGCGACGAAGCCAAGGCCACAACCCTGGTTCGCCAACCGGTGTTGACCATTACCTGCAAGGCCCCCGAGCAGCAGTACATCGGACGTGCATTTGAAGTTTGCTTCAGTGTTGCGAACAAAGGTGACGCTCCATCAGCGGCCACCGTTGTCGAAGTGCCGGTCCCGGCTGGGCTAACTTTCAAGTCAGCGAAAGCGGGCGGCAGCGTCGCGGCAGGCAAGGTTACCTGGGACCTGGGCTCAGTGGCGGGGACAGCGCCTAAAGAACTCTGCGCCACCTTCGTGGGAGAGACACCTGGAGCCTTCAGCTTTGCTGCGACAGCCCGTGGCAGTTGCGCTAAACCGGTGGACACAAGCTGCGCCACAACCGTGATAGGCGTGTCAGCGCTGCTGCTTGAGAAAGCTGATAATCCCGATCCGATCTCGGTTGGCGAAACGACCACCTACACGGTCAAGGTGACCAACCAGGGAACAGCGGACGATACAAACATCAAGATGGTGGTCGAGTTCCCTGAGGAACTTTCACCCGTGAGCGCCTCCAACGGCGGCACCGTGCAGGGCAAACGCGTGACCTTCCCGCCGTATCCAAAACTCGCGCCTAAACAGGCGTTTACTTACACGATCCAGGCCAAGGGCGAGAAGGTTGGTGACGCTCGTGTTCGGTTCGTCCGGACCTCCGATGGCATCCCGGCCCCGACCAGTGCCGAGGAAAGCACACGGGTTTACTAATCCTGAAATTCGCTCCGGGCTGGCGGACTCAAGTGGGTCCGCCAGCCCTTATTTATTTAAGCTAAAGAAATGAAAACGACAAAGCGACTCACACTCCTCACCCTGGCCTTCTGTGCCACGGCACTACTTCTTCCGGGCTGCGGCAAAAATGAAGAAACGGCCATGCCTGCTGCCCACGAAGGACCGCAAGTGCTGACCACAAGCGCTGAGGACGCCAAAACGTCGGCCGACAAGCCTGCGGCTGAAGCACAGGCACAAGCCAGCGAAGCGAAAGCTGCCGCCGAAGCAACCGCTGCGGCTGCCCAGAAACAAGCTGATGAGGTGGCGGCAAAAGCCCAAGCCGAAATCCAGACCCTGATCGACCGAGCCAAAAGCCAGATCGCCGAAAAGAAATACGCCGAAGCTCTGGCCACGCTCAAAGAGCTTTCCAGCAAGCCGCTGACTCTTGAACAGCAGACGTGGATAGACGAGATCAAGGCGCAAATTCAAAAAGCAATGGCTTCCCAGGCAGCCCCGGATGCCGCGAAGTCCATCGGCGGGTTGCTGCCCGGCCCCAAA
>JBBQYD010000373.1:0-5613 GCA_038209025.1 Verrucomicrobiota bacterium
CTTAAAAAGTCCCGCCGTAAATGTCCCGCCAAATCTGCGACAGGTCCGTTATTCCTGCTTACAATCACTTACATGCATACGCGCTGGTCGTTGCGGAGCGCCGGCGGGTGGTGCCCCAGCCCGGCTTGAAGGCAGGCGAACTGGGCATCCCCAGTGATAGGAAGTCCCTATGAATGACCCGGAACCGGTATCTGGAGCAGTTCTTCCATCACGGTCCGGAGTTGTGAAATGGGATGCGGCGGCTTGGGCAGAATCCGGTCAACCGGCATATCTTCGCCTGAGTTCTCGAGATTCTTGCCGTCCCAGTTGCCCTGCAGCATCTCGGGCAACGCGGTCAGCATCAAAATGCGCTGAGTGGGATTGATTTGGCGAATCTGCCGCGCGAACTCCCAACCGTTCATGTCAGGCATCAGGTAATCCGTCACGATCAGATCAATGTTTCCGGTCGTTTTAAACAGATTCAAGGCCTCACTGCCGCTGGAAGCGGTGAGCACTTCAAACTGCCATTCCTTGATCAGGAATTTGATGACAAACTGCACCTGCGGCTCGTCATCGACCAGCAATACTCGCCGACCTGGACTATTCCAGTGCTCCAATGTTATCCCAGAATCCATAAAAACTCTCGTTCGGCATCCGCCAGCCGGAGTTTGGCAACCATCAGAATCTCGGGATTGCCTCACCCGGTCACCGCAGATTGTTATCGAACACCCTCTCCGTATGCATTATGGATGCCAAATCCAGCCAGTTCCCGTGGTGGTCTCGATTTCGAAGGGTGCCATTCATTTTGGGCCGGCTCCCTGCCTCAATTCGGTAGCGTGCCCAGCCTTGATGACAACAAAGGAGACAAAAGAACCGGTTTTCCAGCGTCCGCCCCAGCCGCTTGATCCCCAGGCGAATAATCCGTCCGGTGGCCGCCCCATGGTCCATTCGCAGCTCGTGACGGGGTGGCGGGCCAGGAGGTTCCGGCACGGTGGCTGGTTCAGACCTACTGCCCCCGCGGGTGCTCGATCCTCCGCAGAAACTCGTTGATTCCCTCCACGTACCTTGCCCGATTCGCCAGCGGATCATTGTGCCCGCCTTCGATCTCCCAAAACAGCTTTGGTTCGTTCGCCAGCGAATAGTTTCTCTCTCCATGCTTAAAGCTGATCAGTTCATCCGTCCGGCTGTGCATGATCAAAACCGGGATATGCAGGCGGGGAAGTTTGCTGCTGGTATGGTAATGAATGCGGCTGAGCCAGCGCACCGGCAGCCAGGGGAACAACTCGGCCCCAATATCCGGGATGCTGGTGAAGGTGCTCTGCAACACCAGTCCCGCCAGCGGTCGTCGCACCGCCAGTTCGGCCGCCACGCCGCCCCCCAGCGATTCGCCATACGCGATCAGGTTGCTCGCCGCAAAGCCCTTCTCCAGCAGCCATTGGTGGGCGGCCTCCGCATCCTGGTAAGTCCCGGCTTCGCTGGGGCGGCCGGCGCTGCGCCCGTAACCCCGGTAGTCAAATAGAAATACACTCAGCCCGGTTTCGAGCAGCGCCTCGCAGGTCTCGGTGCGATGGCTGATGTTGCCGCCGTTTCCATGACAGTAGATCAGGCCAAAGGCCCGGGCGGAATTCGTCTGCCCCGGGAAATACCAGGCGTGCAGGGGGGTGCCGTCCAGCGCCTTGAAATCGACATCCACAAACGGGCGGCCCAACCCCGCGCCGCTGCCGTCCAGCAGCCGGTTCGGATGATACACCTGGCGATATTCAAACCATCGTAACATGACTAAAAGCACGAAGCCGGCGGCCAGCAACGTTCCAATCGATCTGACTCGCTTGCGGTTCACTTGGATTCGACCATTTACGTGCGGAACATGACACAATCCGCGAGGCAAAGCGAGACTGCAGAATATTCTCATACATTCTTGCTCCCGGAGCGCGGCTCGTTAAAGTGTCCGCCTGCGGAGTGCCATGAAGAACATTGTCTATTTTGACCTGGAAACACAGAAGTCCGCCGACGAAGTCGGCGGCTGGGACAAGATCAGTGCCATGGGCATGAGCGTGGCGGTCACCTACAGCACGCTGACCGGCCACTACACGATCTATCCTGAGAAACAGGTGAACGATCTTCTGAAGGAGTTGCAGCGCGCCGACCTCGTGGTGGGTTTCAATAATTTGCGCTTCGATTACGAGGTGCTGCACGGCTATACCGCGCTGGATTTGCGGCAGTTGCCAACCCTGGACATGCTGGTCGAGTTGCAGGCCAGATTACAGCACCGGCTCTCGCTCGATTCCATCGCCACCGCCACGTTTGGGGTGGAAAAAACCGCTGAGGGCTTGCAAGCCATCGAATGGTTCAGACAAGGCAAATTGCTGGAGGTCGCCGAATACTGTTGTTACGACGTCAAAATCACCCGGATGGTCCACGAATACGGCGCGGCGAATCACCACTTGCATTACCACAACCGGTTTGGAAAGAAGTTGAGTGTGGATGTGGGGTGGTGAACCGCAGGGTCACCCATAATAGCCGCTCTCGGCTGTTCATGGCAGCCGTTGGGCGCAGCTCGTCTTTATCGGGCCTCTTTCGCGCGGCGGCAGGGTGTTCAAGAGCGGTTGTCTTGATATTTCTCAATCCTTCTACTAAAAAGTTCGACAATTGACAATCGATAAACCGCTTGACTGGCTTTGAAACTCAGTTGCATTCTCCGGTATGGTCAAGCCGCTGCGGATTGAAGTTCCGGGAGCCACTTGCCACGTGCTGGGGCGAGGCGATCAGGGCCGGAAAATTTGCGTGGATGATCACGATCGCGAGCTGTGGCCGGCCACGTTGGTGCAGGCATGGAAGCGAACCGTAAACCGGCGGTGGGTGGCGGAGCGGCTTGCGATGGGTCACGAAACCCGCGCCAGCCAGGCTGTCAGCCTCGTTGAATCATCGCGCCAAGGCGGCCTACAGCGGCTGAAGGAGAAGTTGACTCGATATGAAGTGTCAATTGTCGGACCGTCCCTGTCATGACCTACGTCAAACGGCCAGTGCAGGATAACGCAATGCCACCGCTGTGAAAGGATGAAGGATGCGGCTGCCGACAGATTTGCGCGGACAGCCGATAGTCGAGAGCGCGAAACGAGTGAAAACCGGAGAACAATGGGCTGACATGGGCAAGCGGTGGCTAAAGCCTGGGTGCCAAGTGCTGGCGGCGATGGCGTCCTGCCGCCTCCTCGTGGCCTGCGCTGGTGCCGCACCATGGCACCCCCGGTTCCACAGGCTACGCGCGTGGTGTTCCAGCCTGCTCTTGCTGTGCCTCTTTGCCACCGCCAACCCCTGCGCGGCAAGCGGCTTTTGGGCGGAAGGTGAGCTGCATCTCGTTCTTGGCACGAACCAACCAATTACCTCACGGTTCCGAGTTGAGGTGGACGGTTGTAAATGGTCTATTCGGATAACCGAGGATCCCTACTACCCATTTCTTGAGGAATCAGTACTGGCTTGCGATGGTACGGATCTCTTCCAAATGGATGTTTTCAAACTGGAGCTGAAGGGGCCGCCTGGGGCTGGAAGCAACGCGCCCAACAGACCGCCGGCAATACCGCAGGTGAACCGGATGGCCACGGTGCGAACCGGGAACGTTCCAGATTTTGACTACCACCATAATTCCAGCCTCTGGCTGGTGTTTGGTTCGGGTTGCTACCTCAAGACGGCTCCGCCAAACGATTTGCCATGCGTCGTGTTGCATCCCAGGCACAAGCTTGACTGCAAGGTTAAAGCGGCGTGGAGACTGGAGGAAACCGGACCAGGCGCCGTTTTTTGTGTTGCCGCGTCCGTTCTCGATGAAGGCCAGGTGGAAATGCTGGGCGGTGAGACGGTGCCACGACCGAAACCCTTTGATGCCGGGTTCACCAACCAAGCATATCGCGTAATTGAATTCAGAAGAATCGGCAACCTGCGCATACCGGGAAGCTTCCAAATTGACCTACGAACCAAGGCAGAATGCGCGGACGTCTGAGGATCTCGACCGGGTCCGGAGCCTGCAGGGCGTTGTCCACAACGCGGGAGTGCTGGGGAGATCAAATTTCGCGCCGCCGCCGGTGAAGGCCCGCACCCGGGTGGAGGATTTCCGAGCCGGTGAGTTTTCGAACGTGAAGTCGGTGGTTTATTATACAACTACCGGATGGTTGGCGACCAATCAGTCAGCTTACCAGAGCCTGATTACTGGCCAGCCCCCAGTCGCCTCTTCGAGCCAGCGTTACTTCGCGCTGGCCGCGCTGCTGCTGGCATCCGTGGTTTTTGCCAGCATTGGGTGGCGAGTTAAAGGCAACCGACACCACGCAAAGGAATGAGGACAGCCAAGATTTGAGCTTGCCTCGAAAGAGCAGGCAATAAATTCGTCGCATTTTAGGTAATGCCTCAGGTCGGCGCGGGCGAGTTCGTCGCGGATCATCATGGCCCGCCGCGCATCGTTCATCAGGGCGCTTCCGGGCCCTGACGCCGCGTCCATCCCCAATGGGATTGCGCCAGGTGGTAAGCCTTTGATGCCACCCGCCAGCAAGCGGCACTCGGAGTTGATTCTGCCCGGCGGTTTGAAAAAATGCGGAAAACACTTTCGCTCACAAAGCTGTTATGGTAAATGGCTTCGCATGGCCTCTCCTTCGGACCCAGCGTGGGCGAGCGCTGAAAAGCGCGATGGGGGGATTTTATTGTCCACCCCCGGCAGGGGATGGGCGAGCGCCACTCTGGCAAGCTGCGCGCTCATCCTCCTCATCACCGGCGCAGCCAAGGTCTGGAGCGGTTTGGGCACGAGTAAGGCGCTGGCTGTGGCCGATCCGATTCTCGGAATCTCATTTGGCAAGACCATTCGCGGAGTGGGATTGGTGGAGATTGCCGTGGCAGCCCATTGTTTATTCCGGCCCGCGAGGATTTTCACCAACGCTTCCCTCATGGCCTGGCTGTCCACCAGCTTCCTGGTATATCGACTCGGCCTCTGGGGAATGGATTGGCATAAGCCCTGTGGTTGCCTGGGAGGCCTGGCGGATGCCCTGCACCTGCGGCCGGAAACCGCAGACACTCTCATCAAGGGGCTTCTGGCTTGGCTGCTGGTGGGAAGTTGCTGGGTTTTGTTCGGTCAACGGGTGCATGACGCACGGCAAACGGACAGTGCTAAAAGACAAACAATAACGAAACCGATAGGGAGTGTGGGGACCAACACTTGAAACAGAGGTAAGATGGCTGAAATGTCGCGCGATTGAAGGCAGATCGGGAATGATGGGACACAAGAACGTTTCTAAATTTATGGCGGATCCAAACGACATGCAAAACAGCGCAGTCGTCAAGAAGTCATTTATCGGTAGGCATAATGTCGAGCTGCCAATGCTTTCCCGGTGGAAGCAGGATCGCTTTAGGGTGGCAAAATGTCTATGCACTCACCTTATCTGTTGTACAGCCTCTTTTCTACTTCCATTCATGAACAAAGCCAATGCACAGACGATTGTGCCGGCGTACGCGGTAGAGGGAGTGTTGAAATACACCTCCATCCGAGACGGCCGGGGGGCGGCGGTTGACTTCAGGCAGCAGTGGGAGTTCAAATTGCTTGCCGATAAAGAGGGGCGGTGGAAGATCGAGTTGCATACAAAGCTTTCAGATCCTCGACTA
>JBBQYD010000374.1:0-5609 GCA_038209025.1 Verrucomicrobiota bacterium
TGGCGGCCTGATGACCACCAACCTGTTTGCCTATGACGCCCTTGATCGGCTGACCCAGTTCTCGCGGGCGTCTGGTTCGCCGGCAGATTTGATCCGGGCTTACAATCTGGATGGAAACGGCAACCGGTTGCTTGGCAGTTCTAACGGCGTGGCCGCCCCCTATGTGATGGACAACACCTTCCCGGACCCGGCGGATTTCCAGATGAACCAATACACCCTCACGCCGTTCGTGCTGGCTCCCGAACAATATGATACGAATGGTAATCTCGTTTTCCGCGTCTCCACCACCGCCCAGTTGGCTTATCAATACGACTATGCTGATCGGCTCGTGTCCGTGGCGAACCTCAGCGGCGGATTCCCCGAGCCGGTGGCCAGCTACGCCTACGACGCGTTGGGGCAGCGCCGCAGTAAGACCATTTTCCCGTCCGGCCTGCCGCCGGTGACGACGGAGTTCGTTTATGACTGGCGCGATGATGATTGCGATGGCGACATCATCGAGGAACGCGTTAACGGAGTTCTCACCCGCACCTACGTCCTCCCCCAGGTGGGAGATGAAGTGCTGGTGGCCTTCGATCAGGCGGGCCAGCCGCAGTTTTACCATCACGATGAGCTCGGCAACACCCTCGCCCTCACCGGCGCCAGCGGCAACGTCATCGAACGCTGCGACTATGATGATTTTGGCGCGCCCATCTTCCTCTCGCCTGATGGCATTCCGACCGGCGAGGCGGAGTCCGGCGTGGGCAATCCCTATCTTTTCCACGGCCTGGAGTGGGATGGGGAGTTGGGATTCTACCACCGGAACGGCGGCGGCCGTTTCGATCCACAGACCGCCAAGTCCATCAACGGCAACATGCCCAACAGGATTTCGATGAACGCGACCGTGCCCAAACAAACCCAAGGGGCAACCTTTGGCGAGAAGGTGAACCAGGGTCTGCATGCGGCGGGTGGGGCGCTAGCGCAAGGACGCGGCGCTAGTCTTGGCTGGGGAGGCGGTGGCGCGGGCGGCTTGGTGCGCTCGAAACAGTCCGAGGCGAAGTCAAACAGCAAGGCGATGTTCACCGCAGAGAAGGGCAGGGTGAAATTCTTCAACGAAGCCAAGGGCTTTGGGTTTATCAAGGAAGACGGCGGCGCGGAGGGCTTTTTGTTGAAGAAAGAGGAAGGCGGACGACACACGCCGTTTCATAACAAATATCGCCCGCAGTTCCGGACCGCAGGCGGCGGTAACTTCATGGAGGAAGTATCACTAAAGTTTATTAGCGTCGAGTTGAAATAGCCCCTCCGCCGCCGGCGCTTTTCATGCGCGTCGGGAAAGTGTTGCACCGGCGGTTGACCACACTGGCATCATAAGCGGATGAAGTCAGCGGCGAGCTTATGTGCCGGAGATCTGGCGCATGGCGGTTGTTGCGAGGTTTGCGCGGGCCGGGATTTGAATTGCATGGCTACGCCGGCAGGCTTCGCTAGCTCCTATGGCAATGGTGATTCGGCCAACTTCGTTGACCCGGATGGCAGACAGGATTACAGTCTTGTAACTGGAATTAGAAGTGCGTCGAGCTACAACAACGCTGGCCCAGGTGGTGATCCAAGGGTTGGAGCCGCCATTGGGGTCGGCATAGCGTGTTGCTTCGGCAAGAGTGCGTGACGGCATTTCGCCCCGGGCGGTAGTCTTTGCGCCAGATTATGTGTTACGAACTTTTTTGACATCGTACTTTTTGCCGAAGTGTTGTCGTAGCGTTTTTGCCGAATAGCCGCGTTGCCGTCGTGTTTTGCAGCCAAATTGCCGTGCTCTGGTCGTAGGGCTACGACCCGGTGGGCGGGTCGGGAGTTTCGGATTGATGGGGGGGGCATTTTTCCGCACTGGGATCGTACGGGAGTGATTGGCCCTTGCCTGGGAGCCTGCTTTGCCGAACTGGTATCGTAGCGGGTGGTGGGGTGGTTCCTGGCGTGGCCACACTGGTATCGCAGCTTTGCCTGAGCGCGATTTTGCGCCGCACTCAGGTCGTAGTGCTACGACGGCCGGGATTGTTGGGACCATCAAGTATCCGTGATCTGACGCATGGCATCGTGGAAGGACATGCCGAGTACGCGCATAAAGAAGTCAATGGCGTTGCCGGCTAAATTGCGCTCTGGCCAACGCCAGTAGCTCTCTTTGACCAACAGGCCTTTGTAAGTGGCCAGTTCGAAGTTGCCGGCGGGCAACTCGATGAGTTGGAGATGACGTTTTTGGAGCAGCGGGAGCAGTGGAGCCAGCCGAGCGGCGCGGATTTGCTCGCGGGTCCATCGCGAAGCTTGGGGTCGGCCAGCCGGGGTGCGGTTATCAAGACAAGGGTTGGTCACAGTCTTTCCTCCAGTGGGGTTGGATGAGGACATGATTGACTTGTTTGAGATCGACGATGCGGGTTTGGTCGCGGACCGCCTCGATGAGCGAACCGAGGCACAGGTTGCGCGTGCGGCGCAGGAGGCCCTCGCCGGAGCGAACGATCAGGGCCATGGCCTCCTGGGTGAAGGTGTTGTGGCCCAGTCCGGCCCGGTCCAGTTGATCGAGAATGAACTGCTCGATGCCCTCGGGACCCAGGCGCGGCAAGAGGGCCGAGTAAGTGACCCGGGAGCGGATTTCCTCGTTGACGGTCAAGGAGAGGGATTGGAGCAGCGGCGGTTGACCGATGAGCACGAGGTTGTGGGAGCGGGGGAAGTCCTCGCAGAGCAGGCGCAGTTTGCGCAAGCACTCGGAGGGCATGAGGTGGGCGTCATCGATGATGGGGACGAGCATTTTGCCGGCGCGATGGATTTTGAAGGCTTCCTGGACCAGGAGCCGCTCGCAGTGGTGGTCGTGGCCCTGGAACTCGATTTGAAAGGCCTCACAGAGGATGCGCAGGGTGTTGTGATAGGTATGGAGGGTGCGGTTGACGACCGGGGTGATCAGGCGTTTTGGGTCGTGGTTCAGGAGGGCCTGTTTGAGGATGGATTTGCCGGTGCCCGGTTCGCCCAGGACCAGGCACAGGCCGCCCTGTTGGGCATGGACCCTGAGGATGTCGAAGATTTCCCGCTGGTGAGCCAGGAGGGTGAGCGTCTCGGTGTCAAAAGGATTGCGTTGCAGACCGAAGTGGGAACGAATCATAAGTTAATTAGCGTTGAGGGTTGCATTGCTCTCGCCGGCAATTGGCGCTGGCGGAGGGTTCCTGGCAGAGGCCGCCACGGCACCAGCGCCATCACCGGGACCGGGCTTGGGTTTTTGCGCGGGTCGGTCATTGGCCACGGCGTCCAGGGGGCGAGCCTCCCCCATGCGCTGGCCTTTGTAATAGACGATGAGGCGGGTGGTGGGGTTTTTGCGCTGAAAACGCACCTGAATGGTGCGGTCAGGCAGGTGACGCGGGGCTTCAAAGCGCACGGATTGGAAGGAAAAGGTGTTGTCAGCGCGGACGTGGCGTTCCTCCTCGACGAAGAACAGCTCGTCGTTGGCCTCATTGGGCGGAAGGAAGCGGATGCGGGAGCGGTCCAGGCCGAAGCGGTCCAGGGGGCTCATGCCCAGGACGGAATGGATTTGGGCGTTGTATTGCTCCTCGACCCAATGGGTGAACTGGCGGTTGAGTGATTCGAGGGAGGAAAGGTCCAGTTGAAGGCAGAGGAAGCGCTCGCGAACACCGCGAAAAAAGCGCTCCACTTTTCCCTTGGCCGCTCCGTCCCGAACCGGCGCGTGGGCCAGGAGGCAGCCGACTCGACCGCAGATCTGAATGATTTCCTTGGAGGTGTAAATGGAGCCGTTGTCGACGTAGAGACAGGCGGGAACGCCGCGTTTGTAAAAAGCGGCGCGGAGGGCCTCGATAAGGGTATCGACATTTTCGGCTGGGAAAAACTGGCCGTGGCAACAAACGCGCGAGGCATCATCGAGAAAAGCGATGAGGCGAGTCTGGACCGGGGCGCCCTGGTGCTGGACGTAAGGCCCGTAGAGGGTGTCGGCCTGCCACATATCATTGGCGTGGGCTTTGGCGAAAGCCAGGCGCTGCTTATTTTCGGAGTCGGCCTGAGGCTTGAGCATATCGAACTGCTTGACGATTCTGGAAAAGGTATTGGGGGCCACTTGGGAACGAATGAGCAGGCCCAGCTCGATACAGAGGCGGTAGAGAACGGCGAGCTTGGGGGTGCCGCGGACTTTGGGCAGGGTGGCGTCAATGGCCTCCTGAACGGTTTCCAGGGAGACTTTGCGGATCTTACCCTTGTCGGAGCGGGCTTTATTTTCCATGACGGTGACGCCATGCTTCTGAAAGCGGGAGTACCAGGTCTGGATGGTGCGCCAGGTGAACCGGCGGGAGTTGCCGTCCTCGTCGGTGAAGGCCATTTGGCTGACAGCCTCGATGCGAGCGCGAATGGTGTTGCCCGGGGCCATATCGATGGCGCCCAGGACGCGCATTTTGAGATAGGGAGTGGGATTTCTCATGCTTGGATTTGTCTGGTTTGTGCTTGATGCGTTGATTGATTGATTTCCCGTCGCTGGGAGTCTTCCCGGACGACGGGGTTTTCTGTAACGGTCACGAGCCTACGATGGTGCGGGGGCCCAGGCGCAGTGCCTTGTGGCGTTGTCGCTGGCTGGAAAAAGTCCCGCCTCAGAATTCGTGGGCCGTAATCTGGCGCGTTTGAGAAGCTCGGGGCAGGGCCGCCAACGGCCCGCCGACCTGTTTCATCCCATCAGGGGCTGTTGGAAACCCAGTTGGAATGCCGCCAGGGCGCAAGTGGCCTTGGAGAACACGTTTTTGAGGTGCTCCACCGTTTGGTGAAGCGGGTCGGATTGGCAACTGGCCGGAACCTTTTGCTCACGGCAGAGCAGAGAACGCAAATCCGGCAGCCGCCCGCTCAAGCGTTGGAGCAAGTGGTAAAGAGTCTCCAGCCCGAAAGGTGGCGCCAGCGCTTCGACCGCGGCTTTGATGGAACCGCCTTTCAACAGAGCGCAAAGCAGCTTCCACAGCCAGGGGGCGGTCACGGTATGGCGCGGTAGCACCTCGGCCAGGAAGATGCAGAAGGAGCGGCCACAACCACCGCGCTGGCCGCGATTGGAGCACCAGACCCTCTGCCCGCGCGGCGCATGGCCGTTGGCGGCGCCGGGGTCGTTGCCGAAAAGCTTGCTGTGGCGGTTCAGAGTCTCAGCAACTCCGCAGTGCCGACAGCGGAGGTGCTTGAGGGAAAAAGGTGCTTATCCAGTTGCTCAGGGCTTCCAACGAACTTGAGAACATGTTCTGACATTTGACCTTGCTGCCAGAGGCCATCGGTTTGGTCGAGCCTATTTGAACGGAATTCCTGACGGCGCAACTCGGGCGAGAGGGATCAAGAAAGGAAGGAGAACGGCACTCACGGCACTCCAGCCACACTGAGATCGTAAGAATGCCTCAACCTACGAGTTCAATTCGGCACAAAAACGGCACTTCCTACGACGGCTCTGCGGCACGTAACAATCAGCAGGCCGGACTTGGACCTCGTCCAGGACCTGCTGTTGCGTTGCATCCGAATAAACACTGGCTTTGGACATGCCGCCAGCCTATAACGTTTTGGCCAGCTTGTCCGCTCCTTTGTCACAAATCGTTGCGCGTCGCTGACTTATGATCCGCTGTGAATTCGCCCTG
>JBBQYD010000375.1:0-5598 GCA_038209025.1 Verrucomicrobiota bacterium
GGGATCCGGGTAAGCCATTTGATACCACTCCGGGGTGGTGGGCGCGGTATGTCCGAACAGGCTCAGCGCGCTGCGACTCCAGAACTGGATTCTATCATCCCGCAAATCAACCACGGCAATTGGGAATGGGGTGGCATCAAGGACGACGCGCAACTTCCCTTCGCTCTCGCGCAGCGTCGTCTCCGTCTGCTTGTGCTCGGTGATGTCCGTCACCACGCCCATCATGCGCGCGGGCTGGCCATCCGAGCTATTGAAGACCTGGCCGCGCGCGGCCATCCACCGCACCGTGCCGTCGGGCCAGAGGACGCGGTATTCATGCGCATAGTCCGAATGCTCGTCCATCGCCTTCTGCCCAGCGCGCCGTGCCCCTTCGACATCGTCGGGATGGAGCCGCGACTCGTAGCCATCGAGAGTGCAGGGAAACTCCCCCGGCGCATAACCCCACAGCGCTTCGTGACGGGGCGACCACGCAACGTGATTGGTTTGGAGGTCCCAATCCCACGTACCCATGCGGGCCGCTTTGAGTGCCAGCCGCAACCGCATTTCATTTTCCCGCAGCGCCGCCTCCGCCTGCCTGCGCTCGCTGACGTCGCTGCGGATCGCTACGTAGTGGGTCACCAGGCTGCCGGGGGACCGCACGGGCGCAATGGCGAGGCGGTTCCAGAACGGCGTGCCGTCCTTGCGATAGTTCAGGATCTCCGTCTCCAGACTGCGTCCTTCGGCCACCGCCGCGCGCAACACCGCGATGGTCTTCGCATCGGTGTCGGGGCCTTGCAGCAACTCTATGTTCTTCCCAACCAGTTCGGCTCGTGTGTAGCCGGTCATCTGCTCGAACCCGCGGTTGACGTAGATAACTGGGTGGCACGGCAGCCTGTGGTCGGAGATGCTGATGCCCTGCGTCGCACTGTCAATGGCGCGGTCGCGGAAACGCAATTTCTCCTCCATCCGCTGGCGCGCGGTGATGTGCACCAGTAAGGCTCGGCATTCCTGCCCATCGGCAGAGAGCGTGGCCTCAATGGCTACCGTCAGCGGCGGCTGACCGGTGGGTTGCAGCCTCACCTCACAGGCTTGTTTGGTTTGCGCAGCAAAGACCGCCGCGAAGAAGGCGTTGAAGACGGCCCGGTCCGCATCAACCACGAACGGCCCGAAGCCGGCACCCACCAATTGGTCGCGCGGAAGGCCCAGCAAGCGTGCGCCGGTGAGGTTCAGTTGGCGGATCGTGCCCTCGCGCCCTAGACAGAGGAAGCCCGTCGGGGCAAATTCGTGGAAATGAGTGTAGCGATCCAGCGCCGCCGCCACCGCTGCCTGCGCGGCGCGCAGTTCCTCGTTCTGCATCTCCAGCTCGAGCTGGTGGACTTGCAACTCGTGGAGCAGCCGCTGCGTGTCCTGCGCTGCTTGGGGAGCCCCGGCCTCTGACCGCTGTCGTTCCAGACGCTGTTCCGCCCGGCGGCGCAGTTCGGCGGGGTCCAGTGACGCAATCGGCTTCTCGTTCATGGTTTTACCTGAGTTGGTTAGTCAGGCTGCCGTCCTGGGCGGCAAAAAGCAAAAGACCCCGATGAGCCTGAATGTGTATTTGCCCCGCCTCTGCGCCCGCTCGCGACCCCGCCATTTGGACCCGCACATGCAAGCCCGCTGATAATGCCGTCAGGTGATTCGTAACCGATAGTATAACCTTATTCCTGAGAAAAGCCAGTCGGGCAAGTCTTCTCCCTCACCCGCGCAGCGCTGAGTACGGGCGGGCGCGCAATTTCTTATCAGTTAAACTTCGTTGTTGACATTTCTGCCGGGCTCTGACAATACCGGCGCATGCTTGGTGAGACCAAAAAGCAATTCCGCCTCACCCGCGCAGCGCTGATTACAATGGGCGCGCGAAAAGCAATTTCCTATCAGTGGGTTTGCCAACAAGAAAATTGGCTCCAAGCTCAACATTTTCTGCCTCACTGTGCGCGAGCATCTGCGCCGCATTTACGAAAAACTCCATGTGCGTTCCCGCACCGAGGCGCTCCTCCGGTATTTGCAGGATCGGGACCAGCGACGGCCTCCCAGTTCAACCCCCTTGCCCGGGAACAAGCCGCCCGGGCGTTAACGCCGCAATTGGTCCATTACCTCAGTTGAAGCTTATGCTTTCTTCCATTTTCTGCTAAAGTGTAATGACGTAAAAACTGCAGGGATTTGTTTAGCAACCCAACCAAAGACTCCAAATTATGAAACAACGATCCTTAGCCCTCTGGCTCGCTGCAACCGCAAGCTCTTTGCTGGTTGCCAATACAGGAACTGCCGATGTCAAAAACTGGAACTCCGGCGGCGTGGACATCAACTGGTCAGATGCCAGCAACTGGCTGGAGGTCGGCGTCCCCGCCCCAGCCGACGATGTGGTATTCTCAAACACCCCCGCGGTGTACTCCGCCCCCGTTTCCATCACCAACAGCGTGGTGGATGCGGGCTTCGCCAACACCATCAACACGCTGAGCTTCGCACAGAAGCCCGACGGAACGCTCTTTTCTGTGGTCATTGATGCGCCCGCCGGATTGACCCTTTACGGAACAGGAGCAGTTAACACCCTGGCGTTTGGTTGCGGAACGCGCCAACAGGAGACAGGGAGCTCGGTGGCCTACACGGCAATCTCGGGAAATTCGCTAAGCGTCACGAACCCGCTGGCCGATATCAATATTGGGCAAGGAGGGCTGACGGGCTATTCAACCACCAGAAGAGCAATACTGGATCTGACGACCCTGGGGACTTTTAACGCTGATGTGAATCGTTTGTGCATCGGCTATTATAGTGGGGCGGCGCTTTACGGTGGCACGGTTAACGGCGAAAACCGCCCGGGCGGTGCCCTCTACCAGGCCCAAACCAATTATATAACCTGCCGGCAGGTCACCTCGCTATCCGGCACTGTAGATGTAGCGGGTTATTGGTTTGGACACTCGGCAGGGGCTGCCGGCACCGCCCCTAACGTCAACTACCTGGGACGCGTGAATTATCTCAACATCAACGCGATGGTCATCGGGGGTTCCAAGTTTAGTGCCGCGCCCTCCTACCTGGCCTTTAATCCCGCCTTTACCAATCTTTACACCAATTGCTCGGCAATCTTCCGCAGCTCCGATGGCAGGGGACGCCAGGATGCCTGGCTGGTTGCCGATGAACAGAGCGGTTACACCGCCAGTACCATTTCAACCTGTGATCTCAGTGGCGGCATGGTGGATGCCCTGGTGGACACCATCTATGTCGGCCGGGGTGCCAGTCTTAACAATACGGCCACGGCCAACAACAGTGCGTTCGGCACCTTGACTTTTGACAACGGGACCATTGATGTCAACAATATGGAGGTGGGGTTCCAGCGGATCGCCGGGCAGAACGTCGGCAAGGGTGTGGTGAATGTTAACGGCGCGGCGGTGCTTAAAATCAACAAGTATTTGCGCCTGGCCAACTATCTGGGGCAAGGCGCTAATGCCAACAACAACCTCGCAAACGCCAATGGCACGCTTAATGTGAAAGGCGGCCTCGTGAACCTCTATGGTCCGATCCTGGACGGTGGCGGGAACAGCCTGATCAATCTGAACCAGGGGGGCATTTTGGATGCGATGCCTGCCGGCGCAGCCAGCGCGGGCACGATCGCGGTGAATACGCTCACCAGTCCGGACGGCCTGGGGATTATCACCAACTACTCGGTTTTGGCGGTCAGCAACCTGACCTGGAGTTCGGACTTCACGGTGTATCCGGGCGAGGGCCTGGCCGCAGGCGCCCAAGGCGTGCCGGGTCTGTTGACCGTCAATAACAATCTCATTCTGACCAATGGCACCCTGTATTTGGACCTTGGCGACACCAGCGGCGGAGCGGGAATTTCCTATGATAGCATCACGGTGTATGCCGGACTGACGTTGGCAGGAACCAACCGTATCATCATCAATCCTCTCCCGGGATTATTCAGCCCTGGAACTTTCAACCTGGTCAATTATTACGGCGGGCTGACCGGAGATTCGACGAACCTAAAGATGGGTGAGCCGCTGGCCAGCAGCCGGTATCATTCTGTCATTGATATGTCCACACTCGGACAGATTACCCTGACCGTAACCGGCAGCACAGCCAATGACACTTGGAGCGGCGACGGATCGCTCAACATTTGGAACGCTGCGGGGGCGACCAATTGGAACTCCAACAACTCCCAGTTCTTCAACCTTGATCCCGTGACCTTCGATGACACTGGCTCGGCCAGCCCGGCGGTCCAGCTCGTCGGCACATTGTTCCCTGGTTCAGTCACGGTAAACGGCACGAAGAGCTATACGTTGACCGGCTCCGGCGGCATGGCTGGCACGGGCGACCTCACGGTTAACAGCACCGGCACGTTAACGATTCTTACCACCAACACCTATACTGGAAGCACGGTCGTCAATGCCGGCACCCTGCAAGTGGGCGGCGGCACGGGCATCGCGACGCTTGGCAGCGGACCAGTGGTTGTAAACAGTGCCACCTTGGCGGGCACCGGTGTCATCAATGGTCCCGCAACATTGGCGGCCGGGTCCACCCTTGCACCCGGTGTGGCGGGCATCGGCACGCTAACTATCAACAATAACCTGGCTGTAAGTGGTGACGTCGCCGCGGACGTCAATACTTCCGTGTCGCCTTCGAACGACCTATGCGTTGTGACCGGCACGCTCCAGAACTCAGGGTTTGGCACGGTGACCGTAAACCACACCGGCCCCGCACTTGTCTCCGGCGATACGTTCAAGTTGTTCAGCCGGCCCGTGACGGGGGGCGGTAACCTGGCCATCGCTGGCGGCGGCCTCGGTGCAGGGTTGGCCTGGACCAACAACCTCGCCGTGGATGGCACCATCGCGGTGTACGGCTCAGTGGCTTTGAACCCCACCAACATCACGTTCTACGTGACCAATGGTACCGAACTACACCTCGAGTGGCCGGCGGACCACCTGGGCTGGACGCTGCAAACGCAGACCAACGAGCTCAGCGTCGGTCTCTCGACCAACTGGGTTGATGTTCCGGGCAGCGACACCATCACGTCCACGAACATTATGGTGGACCCGGCGAATGCGACCGTGTTCTACCGCTTGCATTATCAGGTTACGCCGTAAGCAGTGCCAGAACCCCATGCGCGTGATCGGAGTGATTGATGAGCGCCGGGTGGTGGAGAAGATTCTGCGGTATCTGGGTGCTTGGCATGACCTGCCTCCCAGACCCCCTCCGGGAAGTGTGCCGGGGCCATACACTTACGAGCAGTGCGAGGACGAGGACCCGATGCCCGACTACGAAAACGTGCTGACCGACTGGGCCAGACTAACTTCAAGCCACCTCGCGACGGGCGGGGTCCGCCCCGTGACGGGCATTTCGGCCCAGGCCACGGGTCAGGCTGCCCGCTCCCGCGCCTTCCATCCCGCATTTGGGGTGCCCGCACGCGGGGGAGCGTCCGCGCCGCTGGCCAAAACCGGCCGGCAGGCCGGACGGGGTAATTTCACCTGAGGTAGTAAGAGACTCAGACCCTTATTTTTATCAAGAACCGACTAGACTTTTGTTTTGTCTTCTGGCAAACCAGAGGGCATGACAAAAGGCAAGACCGCCCCGGAATGCGATTATCTTCGCAAG
>JBBQYD010000376.1:0-5592 GCA_038209025.1 Verrucomicrobiota bacterium
GCCGCGAGGTATGCCCGCGGGTCAGTTCCACCCGGTTCCGTGGGCAATCCAGGTGCGCGGCCAGCAGCCGGATCAGCGCTTCGTTGGCCGCCGCATCCACCGGCGGCGCCGTCACCTTCACCCGCAATTCGTTCCCCAGCGGGGACCCTATCTCGTTCGCCGAGGCGCGCGGTTGCAGTTTGATCTGCAAAACAATCCCATCTTTCTCACCACGTATGAATCCGGGCACAGTCATTGGCGCGATAAACAATTCTGGCGGACCGCCAGGTCGAGGCATACCATAACCATCACTCGGCGGTCTCGCAATGCGAGAACAACGCCATGCCTGCGGGCGGCCCGTCGTTATCTGGAAAGCGATTTTATTTTATGTGCAACGTGAGGCTCTGGTTCGGCGTCGCCGCTTGTGCCAGCTTGTTGTTTCTTGGTCCCTGGGGATGTCCCACGTCCTCCACCGGTTCACCGCGGGCCGCAACCCGGCAGTCGGCGGCTCCCGCGCCGCCCGTGGTTGCCAAGGCGCCCGACTCCACCAACCTCGCCACCCCCGATCCCCTGGTTCTTCCTCCGGGAGCGGCCAAGCCGTCCGCGCCGTTCCCCGGCGACGGTTGGGAGGAAATGTTCGATGGCCATTCCTGGGCCGGCTGGAAGGAAACCCCGTTTGCCGGACGCGGTGAAACGCGGGTGGGGAAAGGTGTCATCCTGCTGGGCATGGGTGACCCCTTCACCGGCATTAATTGGACCAATCCCTTCCCGACGGTGAATTATGAAATCGCCTTCGATGCCATGCGTGTGCTGGGCACCGATTTCTTCTGCGGCTTCACCTTTCCAGTCAAAGCGAGTCACTGCTCGCTGATTCTGGGTGGATGGGGCGGTTCCCTCGTTGGCATCTCCAGCATCAACGGCATGGATGCCTCAGAAAACGAAACTACCAAATACTCGGCGTTCGACACGGGCAGATGGTATCGCGTGCGCCTCCGCGTCACCGACCAGCGCATCGAAGTCTGGCTTGATGAAGATAAAGTGATCAACCTCGTTACCACCGGTCGCCAGCTCAAATGTCGCGCCGGCGAAATCGAATCATCCATCCCGCTCGGCCTCGCTTCGTGGCAGACCTCGGGCGCGCTGCGCGAAATCAAATGGCGAAAAGTCACCGCTCCCGCCGATCCCCCGCCCAAGGAATTCTGATCGTTCAGCCGATGCCTGATGACGGGTCACTGCTCAACTACCCGCCGCCCCTGCTTCTTGTCCGATTGATGCGCCTTATCCGCCAGCATCCGCTGCTTGGACCGGCGGCTGCGACGCCGCTTCTGCCGCCGGATTTTTTCCTGCCGCTGCTGCACTTGAGACAGTTTGCCCTTCTGCTGCTCCTCGATCTTGTCCGCAAGGACCCGCCGGGCGATGTAGCGGTTTAATCCTTGCTGCCTCGTCTCCTGGCACTTCACCTGGATGCCGGTTGGACGGTGATGCAGCATGACGCAGGTGGCGGTCTTGTTCACATTCTGCCCGCCATGCCCCCCCGATCGAACGAAGCTCTCCTCAATGTCCGCCTCCGCAATGCGCAGGGCGCTCAGCCGCGCAGCGAGCTGATCTTCCTTTTCCATGCTGACCGGGAACATGCCCATTACGGCAGTCTATGCTTCTGGCCACGGACCGCCAGCCCGAACCGGCAACGATGAGGATCAAGGCGGTGTTGGCCGGAGGAGAGGCAGCCCACCTTCAAGCGCTTTCGAGGATCAGGTTGGAGTACTGGATGGTATCCCCGGTGCGGATCAGGCCGATGGCCCTTGGCACGCGTTTTTTGAACTCCTGGTGTGGCTCGAATGCTAGTGTGACGCCGGCCAGAGCTTGCCGGAAAGCTGATTGGGTCACGGGGCTGTTGTGTTCGAGAAACTCGGCCGCCATCCAGGCGCGCCCGGCCTGGAAATTCAGCCGGATAGCCTGGAGCACCTGCAAGATGGCAGGCACGTCGTCCACCAGGGAGATATCGATCGTCTCGATACCGGGCCAGAAGGGGAATCCGCGATCCGCAATGACCAGGGTGTTGGTGTGCCGCACACGACTCAGCAGGGAGTTGATCTGCGGATTGAGAATGCCGGTTCTTAACATAGATAATCGGGGGTCAATAGCCGCGCAGGTTGGTGCTGCTGCGCCCGGGCAGACCCGGAGCGGGGGTGCGTTCAAGAACGAGGTATTCGATGCCATTCTTAAGGCAATAGTCTCGTTTGCCGCCTTTGTCACCGTCCTCATTAACGGCATAGATATCCGGCTTTACTCTCTGGATTTCCGGGTCGGCGTCGAGCCATCCGCTGCCGCTGGAGATCAATGCCTGTTTTACATATTTGATGGAGCCAACCACATAACGGCGTTCGTCCTGGCCGAAAAGCGGATGGCCTTCGCCTTTAAGCAGCCGGATGTTTGCGTCATGCCCGACGATGATATAGACGTCCCCGTAATTGTTTAGTTCCTGCGTGAACCGGACGTGCCCGGAGTGGAACCAGTCGTAGCAGCCGGTGGCCACGATCTTTTTGCGTCCTGGAGCGGATGGCCCGGGCGGTGGCTCGGGAAAGTCGCTGATATCGGCCTCGCTTACCAGGTTGTAAGCGAGGCCGTGATCGGCGCAAAGACGGCGGCGTGCCTCACTCGCTTGCGCTGCGGCGTCCACCCAGCAGTGCGCCTGGGTGCCAGCCAGATGTGCCAGCAGGTGGCGGTCTTCCAAAGACTCAACGGGAATTACCTCCTGAACATAGCGCACCGCCTCCAGCAAGTAACGCCTCTCCGGGAATGGGAAGCCTGGTTCTTTCCCGGTTTGTTGTTGGACGGCGACATCGGTCCCGAGCAAAGCGGTTACGTTGCCCAAGCGGGCGGCCGCCTCCAGAAAACGCAGATCGCGAGCGCAAAGGGCATCGAATCCGCCGGCAACGATGACGGTGGAGTTCATGGCGCAATACGGATATTCACCTTGATCGCGCCGGGAACGGGCTCCTTTGCGGCGACCAGCAAGTAACCGCCGCCGCATCCCGAGTACGCGGCTCCCGGATAACGGTGCTGGTATGCTTTAAGAAGGTTCACCAGATCCACTTTGAGCAAAGGGTGCCGCAGTACCTGGGGCAGCAGGGCTCCCCAGCACTCCATGCACTCGTTAAAAGATGCGCCCAGCGCTTCCACATCCATCCCGCAGATGGCGGCAAAGCAATCCTTCCCGGTTTGCCCCAGCCGCGCGACCCATTTTGGGTCCAGGTTTTTTATGCCCAGCGGATCGTAACCCAGTGGCCGAGGCTCAATCGGCAACAGGTGCAGCACACGCTCCAGCCAGCGCGCCTCGCGGGCGCTGTTCAGGGATTCGATATGTGCGGGGAAAACGCCCCCATGCGCGGCGAAATCATAGTCGAGCCGGTTGATGCCCGGATATATCAGGCCGATCATGTCCTGCGAGCCGCTCGGCTCGGTTTTGCCGCGGTTCTCGGTTTCATACAGTTCGCGAACCAGAAGTTCAGGCGCTCGTTGGGGGAGCCGGCCATGCCACAATCTTGCGGCGGCGGCCCGGGTGCTGCTGGCACACCCGGAACGGTCCATGACGCGAAAATTTGGTTCGATCTGCACCACCACCATGGAGCCGGGCGGTTTGGGGTTGTGACGGGAGACAAAGGGCTGGTCGATCCATCCTCCGGATAATTGGAGCCGGTTGGGAATCGCGCCGAGCGCTTGGGCCAGCGGATTATCGTAATGTCTGCCAGTTTTCATCACAGGCTCTCGATGGCGCGAGGTTATCGCATTGCCCGGGCTCCGCCAAGTGCCGAGCGTTCCAGAGATTGATTTCCGGGGAGGCCATGCCTAAGCTGTGCCAGCGCATTGAAACCCACTGAATCAAAATATCTGGAGAACCGGCAGCACCTGTCCCGGTACACGCATGAGCGTCTGCTGGCCGTGCGCGAAACCGACGAGCGCCTGAGCCAGGAGTTCAACCAGGAGTGGCTCCAGGCCGTGCGCGAGGAATTCCCGAAGTTCCTGCCTTTCCTGAAAGACCAATGCGGCATTCAATTTCGCGGGCGAATTCTTGAGATTGGATCGGGTGGAGCGTGGTTCAGCGCCGAGCTTTCCAAGTTGCCCGGCGTGGTCCAGATCATCGCCACCGATTTTTCGCCGCGCATTCTTAAGGAGCATGCTCCGAAGGTGTTCCAAATGTTGAACGCCCAGGAGGGCAAAATCACCCGCATGCCCGCGGATTTCCATTCCTTGACCTTTCCCGGCAATCATTTCGATTTTGTGGTTTGCTCGGGCGTGTTGTACAACGCGACAAATATCGTCCAGGTGTTGCGCGAGGCCAAAAGGGTCCTCAAACCGGGCGGGCGCCTCGTAGCCATTCGGGAGCCAGTCTGGCCGCTGGTTCGTATCAAGTCCCGGGCCAAGCTGTTGGAAACCCTCATCAAAACCGGCGTGAACGAGCGCTACTATACCTTGTCCGACTACGAGGAATTTTTCAAGCAAGCGGCTTTGCCCATGGAGTCATTTCGCGTGACGACCTCCACCGGGCTGCGCTACTACATTGATAAAATGGTCAATGGCCTGACGCATGCCCGGTATGCCTTCGTCGGCACCAAGAAGGGACCGCCGCCCCCCTTTGATAACCGGCGCGTCCCCCCGGGGGGACGGAGCCAGCGGTGAACGCTTGATTCCGCCGCGGCGCGGCTGGGTAACGCGCGCGTTGGCTCCCCTTTGGGTTGATTCCCGGAGGTGCTCCGGGCAAGCTGTGCCTGAAGCGTGTCACCCGGGGCGCGCCGGAATATGTCGCATCTAACGAAATCCATTTTCCTGTGGCTGGCTGTCTTCCTGGCAGCCCCTCAGGCTTCCCCCATGCCTGGCGGCGGCTTTGCGGTGGACAAATGGACCACGGATGAGGGATTGCCGCAGAATTCCATCATTTCCATTATCCAAACCCGAGATGGCTATCTCTGGCTCGGCACGTTGAATGGGTTGGCGCGGTTCGATGGCGTGCGCTTCAAGGTCTTCGATGAAATCAACACGCCCGGTTTGGGCGGCAGCCGCATTGTGAAGATTTTCGAAGATTCCGAAGCCAATCTCTGGATCGGCACCGAAACCACCGGGATCGCGCTGGTGAACAAGCAGGGCAAAGTAACCGGTCTGGATATCGGCCGCGGCTCCCGAAACGGACGGTTGCTCGCGGTGGCTGAAGATGTTCAAAAATCCATCTGGCTCTACACTGCGGATGGACAATTATGCCGTTACAAAAATGGGCGGGTGGATGTTTGGAATATGGCTTCGGGGGCCACAGGCACCACCCGGACGCTGGTCGCTGACGAAAAAGGCCTGCTTTGGGTGGGGACAGACTGGAGCCTGGCGGCTCTCGGCCCAATCCCGGAGGGCAGCGCGGTAGGCTTGCCGGTGGCTTTGGTGGTGCCTGTCACACGCAAGTTGGAATTACTGCTCACCAGCCGGAAAGGCGGCCATTGGGAGATTGGCGACGGCAAGGTCGTTCGGCGGCGGGACGAGCTGATAGTCCAGAATTTGGGCGAGTATCCCTGGCCCGAAGGAGTGCCCGTGGCGACGGCTTGTGAAGACGCGGAAGGCAACCTGATC
>JBBQYD010000377.1:0-5577 GCA_038209025.1 Verrucomicrobiota bacterium
CATGTTGAACCGCCCTGAAGATGGGAGAGGTTGATGCTGGCGTCAAGGGGCGGAAAGCAGACGGCGCGGCGGCCGGCTTTAACAATCTGTTGAGGCAATTCGCCGCTCGCGCCGCGTTTTCACTCGTTTGACACGTCCCCGCACGGCTGATAACTTGCCCGCTCTTTAAACGGTCACATGGACTACAAAAACACATTAAACCTGCCGCAGACCGGGTTTCCCATGAAAGCGGACCTCGTGATCCGGGAGCCGGAGCGGCTGAAGAAGTGGGAGCAGACGAAGCTTTATGAGCGGATCCAGGCGGAACGCGCTTCGGCCCCGCTGTTCGTGCTGCACGATGGCCCGCCTTTCGCCAATGGGGACGTCCACATCGGCACGGCGCTCAACAAGACCCTCAAAGACATCATCATCAAGGCCAAAACCCTGCGGGGTTTCCGCGCGCCTTACATCCCCGGCTGGGATTGCCACGGGCTGCCGATCGAATTCAAGGTGACGCAAGACATGCGCAAGGCGGGTGACACCTCTTCTGACGCGGCGGCGATTCGCTCCGCCTGCGAGGCCTACGCGCGCAAGTACATCGACATCCAAAGAACCCAGTTCCAGCGCCTGGGCGTGCTGGGGGATTGGGATCACCCCTACCTGACGCTCAACAAGGAATACGAGGCGGAGGAACTGCGCCTCTTCGCCGGCATCGTCGAGCAAGGCTTTGTCTATCGCGGAAAAAAACCGGTGTATTGGAGCATTCCGTGCCGCACCGCCCTGGCGGAAGCGGAAGTGGAGTATAAAGACCACGTCAGCCAATCCGTGTATGTGAAGTTTCCGCTGGCCGGTTATCCCGGGACCTCGGTGCTGATCTGGACGACCACCCCGTGGACCCTGCCGGCAAACCTGGCGATCGCCTTCCATTCCCAGTTCAGCTACAGCCTGGTGCGGACGGGTGACGAAGCGTTCATTGTATCCACCCTGTTGCTGCCCCAGGTGGCGGAGAAATGCGGCTGGGATGGCTACCAGATCGAGCGCAGCCTGGAGGGCGCGCATTTCGCCGGGCTGACCTTCCAGCACCCCTTCTGCAACCGCACCGGCAAGTTTTTCGCCGGCGACAATTTCGTGGAAAACACCACCGGCACCGGCTTTGTGCATATCGCGCCCGGGCACGGCCTGGAGGATTACCAATTGGGCCTGCGCAACGGGCTGCCGGTTTATTCGCCGGTGGATGACGATGGGCGGCTGGCGCCCACCAACGATCTGCCGGCGGAAGCGCAAATGCCAGCGGCACTGGTGGGCAAATCCATTTTGGCGAAGCACGGCAAGAGCGAGGCAAACGAGGCGGTTTTGGAGCTGCTCCGCGCCCGGGGGGCGCTGGTGCATCAGGAGGATTACACCCATAGCTACCCGCATTGCTGGCGCAGCAAAACGCCCGTGATCTTCCGCGCCATGGATCAGTGGTTCATCGCCATCGATCATGCCGGGTTCCGCGACCGCGCCCTGGCGGAAATCAACAAGGTCAATTGGGTGCCCGATTGGGGCAAGAACCGCATCGAAGCGGCCGTCAGCGGCCGGCCTGATTGGTGCATCTCGCGCCAGCGGACCTGGGGCGTGCCGATCCCGGCCTTCTACGATGCCCAGGGCCACCCCATCCTGGATGCCCGGATCGTGCGCCTCACCGCCGCCCTGGTGGAACGTGAAGGCTCCAACGTTTGGTTTCAGAAAACCTCCGCGGAACTCTGGGCCCGGGTGAAACCCGCCGATTGGCAGGGGCCGGAACCCGTGGCCAAAGCCACCGATACCCTCGACGTCTGGATCGATTCCGGATCATCCTCCCGCGCGGTCATCGCCCAGCGGCCGGAACTGCGCGGCGCCCACTTGCCGTTCCAGTGCGACATGTACCTCGAAGGCAGCGACCAGCACCGCGGCTGGTTCCAGTCCTCCCTCCTGCTCTCGCTCGCCGGAAACGGCGCCGCCCCGTTTCGCACCGTCCTCACCCACGGGTTCATGGTGGACGAAGACCGCGAGAAAATTTCCAAGAGCAAGCAGGGTCAGGGCGGTTACGAAAAACCGCAGACCTCCGACGCCTACATCAAGAAGTGGGGCGCCGATGTCGTGCGCCTTTGGGTGGCCTCCCAGGATTACCGGAACGACATCGTCGTCAGCGAGAAACGGGTCGAAAAGGTCGGCGAAACCTACCGGATCATCCGCAATTCGCTGCGGTACCAACTCTCGAACCTGTACGACTTCGAGCCCGCCCGGGACCAGTTGCCTTTCGAGCGGCTAACCGGGCTGGACCGCTGGATCCTGGAACAGTTCGGAAAGCTGGAGGCGGATGTGGTGCGCGCCTTCGACCAATCGGAATTCCACGTCGTCTATCAGCGCCTCAGCCAGTTTGTGGCCGTCGAGCTCTCCTCCATCTACCACGACGTGGTGAAAGACCGGCTTTACACCGATGCGAAGAATTCGCCCCGGCGCCGCTCCACGCAGACCGCCCTTCATTGGATGGTCACCGGGCTGTGCCAGATGCTCTCGCCGATTCTCGCATTCACCGCCGATGAAGCCTGGGAGTTCATCCCCGGGCACCCGGCGGATTCGGTGCATCAGTCGGATTGGAAGCCCCGGGCTTTTGCGCGGCCGGCGGAGGAACAGCAGCGCTGGCAGGCGCTCTTTGAGCTGCGCGAAGCGGCGTTTCCGGAACTGGAAAGGGCCCGGCAGGCCAAATTGATCGGCAAAGCGCTCGAAGCCAGGTTGACCCTCGCGGGCAGCCACCCCGCGCTCCAGCCGTCCGCCGCCTGCCGGGATGAGCTGCGCGAGCTGCTTAACGTGTCGCAACTGGATATCCAGCCAGCGGGCGAGCCCCCGCTGGTGGTGACCGTGTCCCACGCCGACGGCCAGAAATGCGAACGTTGCTGGCACTGGGAAACGGATGTGGGCACCCACCCCGCACACCCGACCCTGTGCGGACGGTGCGCCGGGGCGGTGTGACACCGCGATTTCCCGGCCAGTCAGGTTCCCCCGGTCCGGTTAAGGCCAAGCTGCGGCACGACGGAATGCTTGCTGAGCGTTGCGCGCGCGCATCCGCCCTGGTGCGCCCAAACCAACTCATTGATACAAGGGAAGCTTGTAAATGACGCCGGATGAGTTGGTGAAACTGGCCCAACCCCGGATCGTATTCGGGTCCTCTGGAGGGGTGCCTGGCTGAAGTCCGCCCGGTACGCCATTGCTCAGGTAGAGCAGCGCGGACGACAGCCCGCTAACCCCGGCCACCGGGATGTTGGTCAGGCCGGAGCCACCACCGGAAAACCGCCCTCGTGCTGTTCCGGCTATTTCCAGACTGTTCGCATTGGTGGACCAGATCACGCTCGAGTTGTTTACCCGCATCGCCACCATGCCGCCACTCCTCACGTTGAGAGAGGTCGTTAAACTGTCCCCCAAAAGCCCATATCCAAAAAAATCCGGGTTTGCAGTGTTGGTGCCGAAGTAAAGTGCCTGATATCCGCCGCCTGGAGTGGTTACTCGTAAACTCTGGGTCCCGCCCTCATTTATCAACAAACCAGAGCCGCTATTGGGCGTCCCAATCCCAAGGCTGCCGAACTGCACGCCGGATTGGCTGTTGGTAACCGCGCCGGTTACCGTCATCGTCCGTCCTGCCGTCGGTCTATAAGGCACGAGCAACCCGGCCTTTTTCATCGCCTCAAAACCCAACGCCAGCGCGCCGGATTGGTTGTAATGAATCAAGTCGTACATGTAGCCGAGAGCGTTTATGCGCTCCCAACTTTGGGCATCGAAGCGTGTGTCAGTGAAGATGTATCCGTTGGCCAGTGCTGCCCGCCTCAACATGGCATTCTCGAGGGCGAAGTCTGCGTCATTGGTGGCGCTATCACCTCTGAATGAATTGCCTGTGAGCCACACAACGGTGTTGGTGTTTTTTTTCAGCCACGGCACGAGACTGTTGGTCAGATGATACTCTGCGAGAGTTGCCCCTATGTCCGCAAACTCCGCCATGTTGTAGATGAATAAATCCGGGTTGTAGTTCACGAGCACATTATCCCAAACCATCTGGGCTATGTTGGTGAAGTTGGCGAGGTTAGCCCCACCTTTAAAAACATAGAATGCGACTACCCCGTTGCTGGTGGAATCAAAAATCTGACCGCCTATAAAAATGTTGGTCGCATCGCATGTGGTTGCCGCTTGAACTCGGAACCTGTTCGCCGCACGCACGAAATTAGTATATCTCGCCGTCCGTGTGGCCGAGTAACCATCCAGCGTTGCCAAAGTTCCGAACGGGCCACCATTTGTGCTGACCTGAAAATCAAAAACTCCCCCCATCGGATGAGCAATCCAGAACAGGCCAACATTATCTGCCACATCACCGTTGCCACCTAGATGCCCCCATCGCACGGTCGCGCCGTTGGTTGCTGAATGCCAAAAGCCCCACCAATTTGTTCCGTACTGCTGATTAGCAACCGCGGGAGAGCTTCCAACCGAGGATGCGCAAAGCTCCAGCCCATTGCCAAACACATCGACAGACATTCCCGCGTTCCCCGCGTTTCCGTACATCCTACCGAGCCATTGGTGAATGCCGGTGCCCGGCCCCCCCAAATCCCACCCACCGATGGAATCCCCGAATACCATGACCTTTAGCACATTGGTATTGGCGCTGAGTTTGGCTGCGATACGTCCCGCAACCTCCAGTCCGACACTCGTATCCGTTACGGTGTTCGTACGCCCACCGGTTTCCATTGCCGCAACCAGCGCGCTGTTCGTGCTCTCGAGCCGGGACTGCGCGATGTTGCTGTAGGTGTTGAGCAACCCGCCCGCCCCCGCCAGCGCGTTCGTGGACAGTTTTTCGGCCGTCACTGAGCCATCCGCCAGCATGGCCGAGGTGACTGACATCGCCGGCAGAGCACTCGCCTCCAAAGCCCGGATCGCATACGGGGCGGAACTGATTCGCTGGCGCGGCTGCAAGATCTCAAAATCCCCGCCGCCATTCGTGCGCACCGCCACTTGCAGCCAGCGCTCGAAACCGTCAAACGCTGGCGCGCCGAAATCCATGACCGCACGGAACTCTCCCCCTGAAACCTGCAGCCCGTTCTGCGTCTGAACCTCTCCCGCCTTCGTCCCGCCCCCTGCGGAATCATACAAGGAGAATTGGAAATCATAGAAACCACTGGCGGGCAAGCCCGCTCTGGAAAGTCTGCCTTGATAGCTGATGGCGGTCTCTTGAGCCAGCACCGCCGGCGCATTCATAAAAACCAGCAGGATGACGAGTATAACCAGATTCATCCCAGGCAGACTATGAAAGCAAAGCCTTGAAAACAATGAGAGTGTTCGGCGTCTTGCCGGCCGCGGGCGGCCTCCCTCCTGGATTCCTGGGCCTTCATTCCGACGCCAGGCTCCCGGATGACCCCGCAGGAAACGGTAAAATGACACTGGCTGTCAAAGTCCCAGGGCAGACGCATTTAAAACCTCTGAATATTTAATCGAGAAAAATTTCCTTGTACTTTTGTACAGTGTGTATAGATGGATTGGATGCATTTGCATCCTCAAGAAGATGGGACCGAACAAACCCTGGCACCAACCAGCCTC